>NZ_SLTI01000063.1 GCF_004347735.1 Sulfuricurvum sp. IAE1
AACTTGTTTAACAACTTTGGGGCTTCTCAATAGTGAATAAAATGTGATAATATTTTATTCAACTATCGGATGCTGACACGAAGTTCTGAACAGTCTCGTAAAATTACTAATGCTTCTTTTGTAAAGTCCTTAGTCCGTTGTGGAATGGAAGGTTTTATACCAATCCGATAATGTATGCATCCCCACTTTATAGTTATAAGTATCAAGAATGAACTTTCTGATCCATTCTATACTTACTCCTGAATCGCGCATCTGAACAAGCTGTAGTTCAATCTTGTCCAACTCTTTGAAAATACCATTCTTATTTCTATTGCCGTGGTACTCGCGAATGTAGTTATCAACAATCACTTGTAATTCTCTAGGAGAATACGTATTTAAATCTATAATTTTTTTCTTTCTGAACATTCTGAACATTCCTACCTCACTCTAGTGAGTTGATGAAAAAATCATAACAAAATAAACTGAGGAAAAAATTCACTAGAGTGAAATATGCCCTCAAAATATACAGATGATTCTTTAGAAGAATTTCATCGCCGCATTGGTTTAAATGTCAAGCTAGCCAGAGAGCAAAAGGGCATTACACAACTTGAACTGTCCAATATGCTTGGATATAAATCAGTTTCAGTCGTCAGTAAAGCAGAATTATGTATTGAAAGAAAATACTTTGGCATTGATCATTTATACCAAATCGCCAAAGTATTGGATATAGATATTTGCGATTTGATTCGTACTGATTAGTTCTCATAACCCTGAAATCATACACGGAGATAAATAATGCTTCAAGCTTTCATTCGGGCTCTTATTTGCGCAAGTCAATGCAGAAAAGCTGTTAACCGTGACATTGCACCAAGTAATGAAATCCCACCGATCCCTCTAACAACAAAGCTCCGCCCCCTGATACCTTCTGAGGATGCCGATAAATATCATACGTACAGGCAGGCAATAAAAAATGGAATCAAGGAGCCTGGTGTTACCAATATTGCTATCTCCGGACCATACGGTTCTGGGAAGAGCAGTATTATCAAGACGTTCATCAAAAATCAAGAGAACAAAAGCGAGTATCTTCAAATTTCTCTTGCCAATTTTGAAGTCAAAGACGGCGACGTTGGACAGACGATCGAGAAAAGCGTACTGCAACAGATGTTTTATAAAGTCGAGAGTTCTAAAATTCCCTACTCCAAACTTAAGCGCATTATTGCACCCGAGAGTATGGTCATCAGCAAGTTGATTCTTTTTATCATGTCATTTTCAACATTGCTGTATTTGATGTTAAATCCGGAATATCTAGTTGGAATAATCGATAATACATGGATGCTGTACGGAACCGTATTCCTCTTTTTATTTATGGCGTTTTACGGATTTCATAGGGCCGCTGCATTACTCAAAAACATCAAGCTTTCAAAAATTGTAATTAAAGATGCCGAGTTTAATCTTGCCGGAGAGGGAGAGGGTGTTTCGCTGATCAATCGGCATTTAGATGAAATTATCTATTTTTTTGAAGCTACCGATTATAGGACTTTAATCATAGAAGATCTTGACCGTTTCGATAACGTGGCTATTTTTGAAAAGCTCAGAGAACTCAACACCCTTGTTAACAACAATGACAGAATCAAGGCGCTTAAGGGAAAAATCACCTTTATCTATGCAATCAAAGACAATTTCTTCATCGAGGAGAACCGCTCCAAGTTTTTTGATTTGATTGTACCCGTGGTGCCGTACATTAACGCAGCTGGTAATGCGAGAGATCCACTGGTCAGGGAATTACGTGGAGCAGGTATCGGCGATCGAGTTATATCAGATCAACTACTGAATAACGTGTCCAAATTTATCCATGACCATCGATTGCTTGTTAATATCGTCAATGAATATCTCGTTTACCTTAACGAGTTCAATCCTGGCCTTCAAGGGGAGAACAAAATCGATCTAGAAAAACTTTTTTGTATGATCGTATATAAAAACTTTTATCCGGCAGATTTCGCGGATTTGCACCAAAGCAAGGGGTGGCTGTACGATTTTTTCAATAAGAAGAAAAAATGTTTGCGTAAAGCTCTTATACAGAAAATTGATAGCGATATGGAGACCTTAAGGGTTAAAATAGAAGGGGCAGAAAAAGAGTTATTATCCGATGATATTGATTTGCGCGCGGCTTACATATCTAAAGTATTGCGTGATTCGAAAATAAATCCGACAAGTTTACAAATCAGCGGTGTGCATATGACTATAAAGGAGATTATAGAGGATCCGAATAAATTTGAAATCTTCGCGGCGGCGTCTTCGATTTCATTTCATAATACCAATTTTACACTTGTTACAGGATCTCTCGTCCAGAATGTTGCTATGTACAGGGAGCGTTTAATAAATATCCAGAATAAAGCAAAAATCCATTTCGAGGAGTTGAACCGGCAATATGCTGCACTACAAGAAAAACGGTCCCATGTTATCGGATTGAAAATGGCGGCTATGCTGAAAGAGAATTCATCGGAAGATGCTTTTAATGATCTCATTGTTCTTTATAGGAATGCCGGTTTTCATGGCAAAGCCCTTCGACATAAACTTGAATCCCCGAATATTCTTAAATACTTCATCAGGGAAGGGAAAATTTGCGAAGACTATGCGACTTATATCTCTTACTTTCATGAAGGTGGGGCACTGTCACGATCGGATAACGATTTTATTCTGAAAGTCATCGAAGGGCAGAAGGTTGATCCATTCTATTCCATAGATAAGCCGAAACTTGTGATAGAGGAGCTGGATAAATCCAAATTCCTCGACCCTGCCATACTGAATGTAGACATTGTAAACGAAATCTTTTCTTCGGCTGGCGAGTATAGAGATCACGCTGCTAATATTTTTAGAGTTTTGAAAGACCATACAACGGCGCAACATTTTATCCCTAAATATTTGGGTGATTATGGATCAAGACAAGCAGGTTTTATCCTTTATTTCGCAGAATACGATAAGAATTTTTGGAATCGCCTCGAAAGTTTTGGACTTGATCGGGATGAGCTGCTTTTTGTTTTGGAAAATATGTTTGAATTTTGTGAAAAGGATACAATCCTCTCCCAGGGTGATTTAATCATTGATTTCATCTATGAAGCCGGTGATTATCTATTCTCCAGACTGAATGAAAAGCAATCATCAATGCTTATGATGCTTTTACCGGAGATTGGACGAAAGTTTATCCGTATCGACAGGCCGATCGGAGGGATTGGCGAAAAACTCCTTTTTGATTGTATCTATGAATTCAATTTGTATGATCTCAACCCATACATGGTTGCATTGATGCTAAAAGTGGTCGATGGAAAGACATATGCTGAAGGCTTGCCAGATGAACAAATAGCCGAGTATTCAAATATATTTAGCTCTACGCTTGTCCGGCTTCAAGAGTATGTCGAAAAAAATATTGACGCCTACGTGCAAAAAATATATTTGTTGACACTGGATAACGAGGTGTATTCAGAATCATACGACAGCATCCTAAAATTACTCAATCATGAAACGTTAGACATCGGGCTCAAATGTACAATCGTGGAAAGCATGCAAACTGTGATTGAAAATATCGAAAAGATCAACTTCGACGAAGAAGTGTATTCTGCATTAATCTCTAAATTCAAGATCAGCCCGACATGGGGCAATATCTGTGAGTATATCAACAGCACTTCCCTATCTGTTCAGGATGACAAGGCGCTGATGGAATTTATTACCAATGAGGATATGGCAAAACAAATCGCTGCATCGGATAAAAAAATTCCAGATAATCTTGATGAAGAGCTTTTAGACAAAGCAATAATATTCAGCAGCTATACTGAATCGTCAATAATGCAAATTTACCGCTTATGCATCATGCCGTTTGAAGATATCTCCGACATAGGTGATGTATCGGCCAGAATAATAGTGGACGCCTTTAATGAAGGGTTTATCAGTGTAACGCGTGTTAATTTTGAATTCCTCCGTGAAGTTGAACCTAGCCTGCACATAAAACTTCTGGAACATGATTTTAAAAAGGCGATGGATTTTATCTTTGAGTTGGAATTTGATGAAAATGATGCAGCTAAAATATTGACGAGTGACAACATCAACATCATAGATCGCTATCAGTATCTTTGCGGACTGGACATTTCCAAATTGCCGGATGATCACAACATGACAGCAGCTATCGCGACAGTGGAATATGCGTTGAAAGACAATCCGATTGCCGCATACAAGGCAGAGCTGTTTGAGATCACCTCCAAGTCGTTACTTACAATCGATTCGAAAATCGAACTCTTCTTGAAGTATGCCGATAGCATGGCGAACGATGCAGTCTATCAGTTCCTTGCAGACCTTGGGGGGCAGTATGCCATGCTGATCCCCTCTGGCACAGGAACACGTCAATTCAACTTCGTTAAAAACAGATTGAATAAAAAACTATTTGAAGTTCTTCGCGAGCGGGATTTAGTTGGAAAAGTGGATGGGGATGGCGATAAGATCGCAGTCAATAAAAACAAGAATATGAGATAGATAGTGCTTACAAGTCACATTCCAATTCGTTAAAAATATAGACCTTAGAGAGTGAAAAAGTCTATAAATAAGTTGTTATTGGATAGACTTTTAGACATCGTAACTATTTACTTAATTTAAGGCAAAAAGTCGATAGTCTATATTTTTTTATAAAATCCCTGCAGCGGGCTTTACAAAGAGCTGGCACTGGCGAAAGTGACCGACGAGGCGAAGCTGATCGACGCTCTCGTCGCACACCCCCGCCTGATCGAACGGCCGGTTCTGATCGAGGGGAACCGGGCCGTGATCGGGCGTCCGGCGGAGAAAGTGATCGAATTTCTCGGCTAGGTCCGGAAGCGCGCGAGTTTGCCGTTGATGTGGGTTGTCCCCTGATCGAGGCGGAAGGCGACGTCGCTGATTTCGCGGATGCTCGTCGCATTGGACGCGGCCAGAAGATTGAGTGAATCGATCCGGCCGGAGATGAGACGCATCCCTTCGGTGAGGGTGATGAGGTGGGCGTTCGACTCGCGAACGCTTTGGGCGGCTACCGAAATGAGTTGCGAGGAACCGTTGATCATCTGCTGGACGTTCTGGGAATCGCGGGAAACGACGAGAATCGATCCGGCCGATTTTTCCATGTTTTTGCTCGTCCCCGTGATCGCATCGACGATCGTGCTGATCGTGCCGTTGATCCGATGAAGGCTCTCCTGCGTCCGCTCCGCCAGTTTACGCACCTCGTCGGCGACGACGGCAAATCCCCGCCCGTGCTCCCCGGCACGTGCCGCTTCGATGGCGGCATTGAGGGCGAGAAGGTTGGTCTGGTCGGCGATGTCGCCGATGATGTCGAGAATCCCTTTGACCTCCTGCGCTTCGGCCGAGAGGGTCTGCAGTTCGTTTGAGAGCTCCTGCTGCATCCGCGCGACCGTCTGGATGTCGTCGTTCATCCGCATGATTTCACCGTCGGCACGGATGAGAGTTGAGGAGGCTTCTTCCATTTTGGCGTTGGTGTCCCGCGCCGAGCGGGCTGATGTATCGACGATGGACTGAAGCGTGAGGATCTGCTCGTGGGTTTGGGCGATGTCGGAGGAGCCACTCTCGAGGCGGGTACGGATGGCGGCCGAGACGTTGTTGAGTTCCTGAGCGGTAGAGAGGCTTTCGGACGATGCGGTCTGGATGTCGCGGAGTATTTTTTGAAGTTCCTCCATCGAACCGTTCATATCTGATGCCGCGACGGAGAGCTCGTCGCTTCCCTCCGTACCGATCCGCTGGGTCAGATCGCCCGTTTTAAGGCGGTGGGCGATCAGGGCGATATCGGAAATTTTGGCCAGAAGGTCGCGGGTGATGAGGCGCAGGATGACGAAGACGACGATCATCCCCAGCGGAAGGGTGATCCCGATGAGGATGAGGGTCTGATTGAATTCGCTTTGGGCAGCAAGGTAGAGGCGCTCGGCGTTGGCGATCTGGAGTTCGATCAGCTCATCGAGCTGTTGGTCGGCGGGGGTGAGCGAGTAGGGAAAATCGCTCTGGATCAGGTCGAGGATCGCCATCAGGTCTTTTTTTGCGATCGCGGTTTCCAGCAGAGCGATCGAACGTTCGGCCCGTTCCATCGTCTCTTTCGCCTCTTCGAGCCGTTCGCGTTCGGCGGCGGTGAGGGAGCCTTGGGCATAGGTCTGCCAGGTGTGATGAAGGTGTGTTTTGGCTTTGTGCACCGCGACCGATGCGGCCGTGAAATCGCCGACCCCCTGCGAGAGGTCGGTTGCCGTTTTGAGGACGATGCCCCCGATATCGTTTTTACACGAGCGAAGCTGTTGCAACGGTGTGAGGCTCTGTTCGTGGATTCTGGAGAGCGACGCGTTGGAGAGGACCATCCCCAGAATCCCGATGCCGATGGCGATGATCGCAAAGAGCTGGGTCAAAGCGACGATGAGGGTGAGTTTTTGGCGGATGGAGAGACGTGAGGCGACCCGGAAAGGGCGGAGTGAGAGCATGGACGCACCTTGTGAAAAAGTGCGACAGTGTAAACCCCGCAGATTACGGTACGGTCACATCAATACGTTTTCCGGTCGGCTTTGGCGCTCCATTGCCAAAAGAGCCGCGCCGCTTCGGGGGTATCGATCGGCCGCAGGTCGAGCGCCGCGGCGGGATTGCCCAGCGCATCGTAAAAATGGCCGTCGTCAAACCCCGCTTCGGCGGCGTCTTTCGTCGATGCGCCGTAGTAAACAGTTTTGATCCGGGCCCAAAGGATCGCCCCGAGGCACATGGGACAGGGGTAGCAGGAGGTGTAGAGGATGCAGCCGGAGAGGTCGAATGTCCCAAGTGCCTCCGAAGCGCGCCGGATAGCGAGCATTTCGGCATGGGCGGTCGGGTCGTTTGCGGCGAGCACTTCGTTATGCGCCGAGGCGATGAGGGCTCCGTCTTTGACGACGACGGCCCCGAAGGGTCCTCCTTCGTTGCGCTCCATCCCCCGCCGGGCTTCTTGCGCGGCGAGTGCCATCCAACGGTCCATCAGGTTTTCCTAATCGGCTTTTGCGACGCAGGAGGGGGCGAGCAGCTCGGGGCGGTATTCGAAATGCATCGTGTCGTAGTGGTACCATCGCCCTCCCCAGATGAAGCCGTGTTTTTCGAAAATCCGCACGATTGAGAGGGGCATCGTGTTTTTGTACCCGATTTTTGCCGTTTCCGCGGAGGCTTCGTCTTTCCAGTACTGGGTCGTGGCGGGGGCGAGGTCGATCGCGATTCCGAAGCTGTGCATCGAGAGGCGGTCGGTGTCTTTGATGACGCGGTAGCAGTAGGTGGCGGCCCCTTCGGCCCAGATGCGCTCTTTTTTGGGGAGTTTGGCGATCTCCTGGCCGATGGCGTAGAGCTTTTTGTCGACTCCCCCGATACGGCTTACCTGCAGCTTTGCCTTCCCTTTGAGCGTCGGCCATTCGATCGTGACAAGGTTCTTTTCGATCTCTTTTTCGGTTTTGCCGTAAAGTGCCTGGAAAAAGGGCTGATACCGCAAGCGTCCCGGATCGAAGAGGTACGGCGGCGGCGTTTCACTGCCTCCGGCGTCGTAACGCTGTTCGAGTTGGGTCGCGAGGTCGGCGTTGTTGATTTTTTCGTCCCAGCTTCTTTTGGGGGCATCGGTACGCAAAGGGAACGACGTACCGTTTGCGAGGGTCAGTTCCCGCTCGTTCGCCGAAGCGACCAGGCCCGGATATCCTTCGACGTAACACTGCGGATTCCCCCACGCCAAAACGCTCAGCAACGTTCCCAAAATCCAAATCGTCCGCATCTGCACTCCTCGTTTGATTCCCTTATTTTAGCGAATGAGGACCAAAACGTTCTCATGCTTGGCGCGAATTTTCAGCCATGCTTCGATGTCTCGCCGTTCTTTGGCGGAGAGCTGGCGTACCGCTTGAACATTGAGCACCAACACGGTCGAGCTCCGGTTTTCATCGACGGCGGCGGGATCGTAGCTTTTGGAGAGGATCGCTTCGCGTATTTTCGGGAAAAGGGTTTTGAGTTCGGCGGGGACCGATTCAAAGAGGGTGTTTTGTTCGTCGTGCCGGCGCAGCTGTTCTTTGAGGGCTTCGATCTCCTTGCTCTGCGATTGAAGGGCGATTTGGCTCTTATGGTAGAGGTCGGTGATGATCCCCGTTTTGAGTTTCGAGAGGTCGATGTTCTGGCCGTTGGTGTTTTGGTAGACGTTGAGCGACGCTTTGCCCAACCCTTCGGGCCCCATTTCCGCGCGGATTTCGTTGAGTTTTTCTTGGGGGACGTATTCCCCGATGAGGAATACCTTGATCTCCCGGTTTTTCGGGTCGATTTTCACCTGCGCGACGTTGGTGGTTTTGAAGTTGAACGCCTGGGCGACGAACTGGGAAGCGCGGGCCTTGAACACCTCTTCGCCGACGAGGCGGTATGCCAGATACGAACTGGGCAGCAGGGTGATGAGGACGGCCGCGGCGATATAGCGCTGTGCTTTGAGGGCCAGGGCGGGATCGACGTACTTTTTTTCCGCCACGTTGAACGCCCGGACGACGATGAACGACGCCAGGGCGATGAAGACGAAGTTGATCGTATAGAGGTAAAAAGCCCCGAGGAAAAACTCCCAGTTTCCGCTTGAGAGGCCGAATCCCGCGGTGCACAGCGGCGGCATCAGGGCGGTCGCGATCGCGACGCCGGGGATGACGTTGGATTTTTCTTTGCGGGTGATGGCGACGATCCCCGCAAGCCCCCCGAACAATCCGATCAGAACGTCCCAGGCCGTCGGGGTGGTACGGGCCAGCAATTCCGAATGGGCGGTATCGAGCGGCGAGATCAGGAAATAAAGGGTGGAGGTGAGCAACCCTACCATCGTGGCGAAACTGAGGCTGACAAAAGAGCGGCGCAGCAGCGAGAAGTCGTTGATTCCCGCGCCGTATCCGATCCCCATGATCGGTCCCATCAGCGGGGATATGAGCATCGCCCCGATGATGACGGCGGTCGAGTTGACGTTGAGGCCGATCGAAGCGACGAAAATAGCGAACATCAAAATCCACAGGGTAGCCCCACGCATCTCGACTTCGCTGCGGATCCGCTCGTCGATCACTTCGTCATCGGCCATATCCTGCGTGATGCTGAGCCGTTCTTTGAGGATGGTTTTGAGATTTATCCATGTACGATGCTCGGTAGCGGTGTCCATCCGGCCTCCTTGTATGCTCTTGGGATCAATTATAGCCAACTATTCACAATCGCTTCACATCCGTTTGCGAAGATGACGCCATCTTGACACAGGAGCTTTCGATGAAACCTCTTTTTACCCTCACCGCGGCGATCACCGCTGCCGCTTTGATCTCTACGGCCGCCCAGGCGGACGGGCGTCGTCACCACGCTGTGCGCCATGCGCATCACGGAGTGCATCACCATGGTGCCGGTTGGGTCGTTCCGGTCGTGATCGGAGGAGTGATTGCGTACACGCTGGCCGATTCCGCCCGTTCGGCACTGCACGATACCCGGATTGTACGGGTTGAAGAGCGTTACGTTCCCCTTTACGAGGAGCGCTGGGAGTATTTCGGCGATTGCGACTGCAAACGCCGGGTGCTGGTCAAAATACGGTAGTTTTAGCGGGTTTACAACGAGCAAACGGTATAATTCCCTTTTCTAAAGAAAGGGGATGGAATGTTTTTTCCAAGTCTGGGACTGATCGCGACGACGAACGTCATTACCGTCGATATCAACGAAAACGTTCAAACGGCACTGAACCGGATGCATGAGCACAATCACCGCAGCGTTATCGTCGTCGACGGCCCCCAGCACTACATTCTGACCTCGAAAGACATTATCCGCCTGCGGCTCGAAGGGATCGGTTTTGACACCCCCCTTTTTAAGGTGCATCTTCGCCCCCTTCCCCTCATCAGCCGCGAAAGCAACATCGTCAACGCCCTGAACCTCACCAACGAACAGGATGAACACATTTGCGTCTGTAACGAGGACGGTAGCCTCTATGGGCTCGTGACGAACAGCGATATCATCAGCAGCGTCGATCCGCAGATCGTACTCGATTCCCTCCAGATCGGAACCTTGCTGGATAAAAAATACGGTTACAAAAGTTTTGCCCCCGATACGCCGGTCATCAAAATACTGGAGTACCTCAAAGACGCCCCGAACGATTGCGTCATCATTCAGAAAGACGGTTTTCCCGTCGGGATTCTCACCTCCAAGGATGTTTTGCGCCTGATCGAAAAAGAGAATCTGCAGACGCTCCCCGTCGAAACGGAGATGTCCTCGCCGGTCTTTACGCTGGGGACCCGTGCGTCGATCAACGACGGGCTGGAGTTTCTGAAAAAAAACCATTTCAAGCGGATCGTCGTCACGGACGATTCGGGGGCGGTCGTCGGGGTCGTAAACCAGCAAGACCTGATCGCCCGCACGTACCTGAAGTGGTCGCAGCTGATGCGGGATCACTTCAAACAGTTCGAGGAGCTGACGCAGGTGCTTCAGCAAAAAAACCTCCATCTCTCGAAGCTTGCGACAAAAGATGCCCTCACCGACGTGCACAACCGCCATATGTTCACGGAACTGTTCGCCAAAGAGGTGATCAACCTCAAACGCGACGGCGCGAAGCTGGTGTTGATGATGATCGACCTGGATTTTTTCAAGCGGATCAATGACACCTACGGCCACAATGTCGGCGACGAAACCCTCAGGATGTTTGCCGGGACCGTGTTGACGTGTATCCGCGAAAGCGACATTTTTGCCCGCTGGGGGGGAGAGGAGTTCGTCCTCCTCCTGCACGGTGCATCGGGGAAAGAGGCATACGACATCGGTGAAAAAATCCGCAAAAAGATCGAAACGACTTTTTTTGAGCAAGCCGGTCGCCTTACCTGCAGTATCGGTGCGGCGGAAGTGTTTGCCGACGACACGATCGAAAAGGCGGTCCATCGTGCCGACAACGCCCTCTATGCCGCCAAAGAGCGGGGTCGAAACACCACCGTCGTGTATGAGGGCTGAGCCATGAAGAACATACCGCTTGGTTCCCTGCTGGGACCGAAAAACGTATCGCTTCGAACCGACCGCTCGATTGCCGAAGCGCTCAAAATCATGTCCGAAAAAGCGATCAGCTCGGTTGTCGTGACCGATGCATCCGACCGTCCGGTCGGCATATTCACCGAACACGACGCGTTGCACGTCGTTGCCGACTCCCTTAACCCCGAAATCCCGCTGTCGGAGGTAATGACTCCCGATCCTTATTGCCTGGAGGAATCGGTACACCTGCACGATGCGTATCAGCTGATGGAGGAGAAAGGATTCCGCCATCTCGTCGTCGTGGATGGGTCGGGACGGTTCAAAGGGGTGGTCAGCGAGGGGGATTTTATCCGTCACCTCGGGTTTGAACACCTCACGAAACAAAAACGGGTCGCCGAAGCGATGAGCGACTCGCCGCTCATCGTCACCCCCGGGATGCCCCTTGCCGAGGCTGCGGCGCTGATGCACGAACGCCGGTGCGATTACGCGATTGTCCTGGAAGGGGGATGCCCCGGCGGTATCATCACCGAACGCGACATCGCCCACCACTACGCCCACGGCGAGAGCGTCGGCGACGAGCGGGTTGATCTGCTGCTGCGCCCCGAAGTTTGCACGGTCGATAAAAACATTTCGTTGCAGGAAGCGGCACTGCTGATGGAGCGTCACGGGGTCCATCAGCTGATCGTGACCGATTCGCACGGGGCGCTGGAGGGGCTGGTGAGCCGCCACGACGTTCTGCATGCCATGCACGGCGCCTATTTCGAGTTCCTGATCCGCACAATCGAACGCAAAAGTGCCGCCATTGCACGGATCAACGAGCGTAAACGGGAGCTGCGGAGCGAAAAAGAGGAGATCGAAAGAAGCACCCTCAAGCTCCGTAAACTTTTCGAGACCCTCCCTGATGGCGTCGTACTGATCGACAGCCGGACGATGCAGGCGGTCGAGTTCAACCGTTCGGCGTACGAACAGCTCGGTTACAGTGCCGACGAGTTCGCCGCTTTGCGGGTGAACGATTACGAAGCGGTCGAAAGCCCCGAAGAGACGCGTCGGCGTGTCGAGAAGATCGAGCGAGAGGGGAGAGACGCCTTCGAGACGCAGCATCGTACCAAAGAGGGGACGATTCTGGACGTCTGGGTCAACGTCGTGCTCGTCGATTTGGGCGGAGTCCCCCATATGATGGCGCTGTTTCGCGACATCACCGACCAAAAGCGCACCGAACGGGAAATCGACCGTGTTCAGGCGCTGGCCCGTATCGGGACGCTGGAATGGGACATCGTCAAAGACGAGATGTCCGGAAGCGATGAGAGCAGCCGTATTTTCGGGATTTCGCTCGATGACAAGCCTTCGGTGCAGGCGTTGCTCGCTTCGGTTGTCGAAGACGACCGCGAGCGGGTGACGCAGGAGTTGTACACCGCGATGAAAGAGGGGACGTACAACGCTATGTGCCGGATCGCGGTCGGGGACGGGACGATACGGTGGGTCGAGACGAACGCCGAATTCATTTACGACGAGAACGGGAATCCGGTCAAAGGAATAGGGATCGTGCAGGACCTGACCGAGCGGGTCTTAGCCGAAGAGGCGCTTCGTCGCAAGGATGCCGATCTCAACGCCGCTCAGGCGCTGGCCCATATCGGAAGCTGGCGGCTTGACGTCGGGCGCGATGTGCTCGAATGGTCCGAGGAGACGTACCGCATATTCGGAGTGAGTAAAGGGTCGCCGTTAAATTATGCCGCCTTTTTGTCGGCGATCCACCCCGACGACCGCGAAAAGGTCGATTACGCGTGGCGCGCCGCATTGCAGGGGGCGCCGTACGAAATCGAGCACCGCATCGTCGTTGACGGCGAGATCAAATGGGTCCGCGAAAACGCCCAGCTCGAAGCCGACCGGGAGGGGAACCTGATCGCTGGGGTCGGAACGGTGCAGCTCATCACCGAGCGCAAACTCTACGAAGAGCGGCTCGAATCCCTTGCCAACTACGATCCGTTGACGGGATTGGCCAACCGCGCGCTGCTGATGTCGCATTTGCAAAACGCCATCGAACAGGCCAGACGTTCCAAGGATGAGATCGCCCTGATCATGTTCGATCTCGACCGGTTCAAGGACATCAACGACAGCTACGGCCACAGCGCCGGAGACGAACTGCTGCGCCACGTTGCGCAGCAGTTCACGTCGCGCCTTCGCGAGGGGGATATGATCGCCCGGCTCGGAGGGGACGAATTCGCCGTGGTCCTCGAAAACCTTTCCCACCCCGAGGATGCGGGGCGGTTGGCCGAAGAGATGATCGGGATGCTCGGGATCGATTACAAACTCTCCGGCGGCGCGCTGATCCATGTCGGTGCCAGTGCGGGGATCGCCCTTTTCCCCCACCACGGGGACGATGCGTTTACCCTCTTGCAGCATGCGGATGCGGCGCTGTATAAATCCAAAGCCGAAGGGCGGGGGACTTATTACTATTACACCGACGAGCTCACCGCTTCGGCGCGTAAACGGATCGAATGCGAGAGTTATCTGCGCCGGGCGATCGCCAACAACGAATTTGAACTCTACTATCAGCCGCAGGTTCATCTTGGGACCGGACGGATCGTCGGGGCCGAGGCGCTGATCCGGTGGAACGATCCCCATCGGGGGGTCATCACCCCCGATCAGTTTATTCCGATCGCGGAAGAGACGGGGCTGATCCGCGAGATCGGCGAATGGGTGCTGGGCGAAGTGTGCGCGCAGGGGAAAGTGTGGTTGGACAAAGGACACCGCATTACGCTGGCGCTCAACCTCTCGGCCCACCAGGTACGCTATCAGAATATCGTCGCTCTTGTCGAAGAGGCGCTTAGAAAAACCGGTTACGATCCCAAACGCCTTGAACTGGAGCTGACCGAGAGTACGCTGATGGAACGCCAGGAGGAGGCGGTGGCGATGCTCCATGCGTTGCGGGCCCACGGCATACGCCTCGCGATCGACGATTTCGGGACGGGGTATTCGTCGCTGTCGTACCTCAAGCGGTTCCCGATCGACGTGCTGAAAATCGACAAGAGTTTCGTGGACGACCTCCCCTACGATCCGGATGATATGGCGATCGTCGCCGCCATCGTGGCGATGGCCCAGGCACTTGGATTCCAGGTGTTGGCCGAGGGGTGCGAACGTGAAGAGCAGATCACCTTCTTGAAAGAAAAAGGGTGCACGATGTACCAGGGATTTTACAAAAGCCCGCCGCTAAGAGCGGCGGAGTTCGAAAAGCTGTTATTTTAGGGTATCGACGTAATCGGCGACCGCTTTGAGGTCTGCGTCGGAGAGATCGGCGAGGGAGGCCTGCATCGTCGCTTTCTGTTCCCCCCCGAACGTCCCGTTCTTATAGCCGCTCAGTTTGGCGAGCGTCCCTTTGGCTCCGGCGAGCGGTTTCCCCGCAACCGAAACGTCTTTGCCGTCTCCCCCATGGCACTCGGCGCATTTGGCGCCGTAAATCTTCATCCCCTGGGACGCCGACAAAACGGTTCCCCCCATCAGTAATGCGAAAACGATCCGATTCACTTTCTCTCCTTTTTCGGCGGATGGATTATTCTATCACAACTTTCGGGCCATTTCGGCCAGCCCCATCACGATTTCAAACGCGATCAGAACGATGATGATCCATTCGAGGAATTCGCTTTTTTTGTGGTTGATGATGTCCATGACGAGCATGACGTCCTCTTTGATCTGCGAGAGTTTCGAGAGTGCCGTTTCATGCCGGTCGTAGAGTTCGAGGATAAAGGCGATCCGCGTATAGAGCGCTTCGGCCTCCTCATTGTCCCAGAGTATGTTGGGCTTGTCGAGCAGAAGGAGGTTGCTGACCATGTCGTGGCGGGTGAGGGCGAGCCGTTTGGCGAACTGCATCAGGCGGCTGCGCCGGGTGAACGAATAGGTATGGATCGATTCGACGATCCTGCGGCTCTGGGCGAAGAGGGAATTGAGCCTTTTCTCGTATTTCTCCAGCCCCACGCTCTGCGATACGGCCAGGGCGATGACGTTGAGATTGAGGGTTGAAATTTCGCGCAGGCGGATCGCCTCGTTGTCGACGCGAAACGGCTCGGCGAGGGAAGGGTCGATGTGAATCGGGTAGTCCTGGGTGAGGAACTCTTCGTGGTCCTCCATCGAAATTCCCAGAACCGCCAGCGCATCGAGGAGGGTTTTTTTCTCCTCGGCGATAAGGGTCAGGACGCCAAAGGGTGCCAGCACGACGTGCAGCGCGTCGTTGCGGCCGTAGTAGCCGTTTTCGATTCCGCGGCTCATCGTGATGTCGAGAGCGTATTCGAGCATCGACGTGCTGAGGGGACGGTTGAGATAGAGCGAAAGGAGATTCATAAGCGACCCTTTAACCGAAATTTAGCCACCTTTATTGTATCATCTCCGTATTATAATGAGGTGAGTATGCGCAACACAATAGCAGTCGGATTGATCAGCCTGGGACTCGGATGGAGCAGCGCCGCCGCGGACGTTTCGGAGATGATTTTTTACCCCGAACCCGATTTCGCGGAAGGGATCTTCCATTTCAACTACCAGGGCGAAAAAAATAAAAACTACGGGTTCATGTTCGAAAAAGGGTTCGATCCCGAACGGATCGTTTACGTCCGCCCCGCGGAGCACCGCATCGAAAAGCTCCGCGACGGATCGCTCAAAGTGTCGTTTAGCAACACCGACCGCTATTCATACCTGCAGCGGGCGTATCGGGACGATTTTCTCGTCTCCGATGAAAAAGGGATCGTCAAAATTCTCCTCAGCGGCGGCGACTGCAAATCGAGTTCGGACTGCGTGACCGCCGAGAACATCCTGACCGTCAATATCCCCAAAGGGTACGGTGTGCGGAGCTACCAGGGGCTCGATCAGGACCTTAAACCGCTGAAAAATCCGCAGTGGCAGCGCAAGGGGAATACGTACACCCTTACCGCCCGCGACGTCAAAGGGGCATGCATCATGATGGAGCTTGAACGGCTCAAGCCGGGACAGGCACCGACCCATCCGGCGATGGCATCGGCCGCGGCGATCAAGCCCGCAGCCAAGCCGGCCGCGAAAAACGAAGCGCCGCTTGCGGCCCCGATCAAAGGGCCTTCGGAGGGTGACCTGAACGTTGCCGAAGTCGAAACGCCGGCGCATGCGCCGCAGGTTCCGCGGGAGCCTGAGCCCGAAGTACGCCCTGTTGCCGTCGCTGCGCCCAAAGTGCAGGAACCCAAACCGCAGGTTGCGGTTGAAGCGCCCAAAGCCGAAGAAAAACCGGTTGTTCGAAACGATGCCCCGGCAGCCTATTTCCGCAATTTCCAGCTGTTTGAAAACCGTTCGGTGGTCGCGCTAAACGAAGAGGGGAAAGCCCGCCTCAACGAATGGGTCCGCCAATTCCGCGCCGGAGGGTATCAGTCGGTGATTATCAACGCCTATACCGACAGCATCCCGCCGCAGCGGCTCAAACATCTCTACGCAACGAACGAAATCCTCTCCGCCGCGCGTGGAAAAGTCGTTGCCGATTACCTCATTGCGCAGGGGATCGACGCGTCGCGCGTGAGCGTCAACGGCAAGGGAGCGCTCGATCCCGTCGCCTCCAACGACACCGAAGAGGGGCGCTCCAAAAACCGCCGCATCGAGTTCGTTCTCCGCTGATTTTTCTTCTCTTCCGCTTCCCCTTTAGGGGAGCTGTTCGTATAAATCAAACAGATCGATATCGTCCGGCAGCCGCGTCCGCCCGTCACGGTGGGAGCGGGTGTAGGCCACGAGGCGCTTGAAGTGCTTGCGCAGATGGTAGGCATCGGGGACGTTGGGGCGGAACCAGTCCCCTTTGGCGCTGAAAAGCCAGTCGATCACCCCTTTGACATCAAGGAGGCTGTAGCCGTGGGCGTCGATGAGCAGTTTGATCTGTTTGGCCCAGCTCATGACGTCGAAGGGCTCTTCGAACTGCGGATCGATCGAGGCGAGGCGGCGGATGAAATACTGCGCCATTTCGAACTCCTCGCCCGAGGGCTTGGCCTCTTCGAGTTCGCGCGACGCGACTGCGGGGAGTGCTGAAGCTTCTTTACGTGCCCAGCGCTCGAATTCGGCTTTCCAGTCAAACGATCGGCGGTTCTGCGATCGGTGGTAGAGGTTGAAATCCTCGAATACGTCGCGGCGCAACCCTTCACGGTCGCACAGCTCCAGCGCAAACGCGTGCAGCTCTTCGAACGCTTCGTTGGAGAGGTTGAGGTAATAGTTGCTGTCGACGTATTCGCTTGCGGCGGCTGCGGGAAGCGGCGGGGGCTCCTGCGAGAGCGGCGCGAAGGTATAGCGCATCATCATCCCCTCGGGGGTTTTGCGCCGGGCGGAGACGAGAATCCCTTTTTTCACCAGTGAATCGAGCGCTTCGACCACTTCGCGGGGGCTGTGGCGCAGAGCCGCGGAGAGCCCGGAGGCTTCGATTTCCCCCGGTTTTTCCCCCCATTTTTGGGTATGCAGGGCGATGAGGGGGAGGAGCGCGCGCTCAAGCAGGCTCAGATCGTTGCGTTCGATCAGTGAAGCGGGGAGGAGGATCATGATTTCAGAAGCCTACCCTTGAGGGGGGCGGCGATCGCATCGGTGCGGGAGCGTTCGCGCCGGAGGATTTCGTTGGCGTATTCGTTCATGACCCGCGCTTCAAAAAGGCTCCGATCGAGCGACACATAATCGTAAATCCATTTTTTCCCGAGGATTTTGACGACGTTGATGTCGGTTTCATCCAGCAGGGGTTTCTTCTCGCCCTCCCGGCGGATCGAGGTGAAGCGGATCGCTTCGAAGCGCTCCAGGGCACTTTTTTCGGCATTGCGTTCGAGCGTGACGTTGCGTCGCAGATCGTACATCAGGCGATAGAGGTTTGCGGTCCTCTCTTCGGCCTCGCGCTCGATCGGGGTCCGTGACTCCTCTTCGAACTCGGCGGCGACCTGCGCGATTTTTTCAAACCCGTTTTTAAACGCCATCCCTCCGCCCGAGAGGCGGCGGAAAAATTCGCGGTACTGCGAAGGATGGATATGGCGTACAAGATCGGCCACGTGGGCACGGAGGTTGATGTCCTCTTCGATCTTGAAATATTCCATCAGCGAAGTGACGAACTGGGCGCGGATCTGGTCTTCGGTGTGTCGTTGCATGACGTAAGTATAGCATCCCCACGTAAAAGAAACATGAAGCGCCGATGAGGGCGTGTAACCCAAATGTGACCGACAGAGGGTATTATTCCGTGCGTATGCGGTTTTATGAACAAAAAAATGCTCAAAACAAGATATACTTTTTTACCACGTTTCCAAACCCGGCTCGTCTATTTTTAACGAATGCCGGCGGATCGTTCAGCTCCCTCAGAGGCGGTCAGTATTGCCGACGTTAAAAGAACAGCTTAAACAGCGTCTTCGCGACAACGATCCGGCTTACCGTTATTACAAATCGATTTTCAACCTGGTCAGCGACCTGATCGCCCTTAGCGACGGAGAACGGATTATCGACGCCAACAGCCGTTTTACCTCTTTTTTCGCACGGGCGGGAGAGGATGTCTTTGCCCCCGATTTTGTACTCTCCCGCCATTTCGAGCCGATCGACAAATACGGTTACGTCTATGAGGGGTACGAAGGGAAACGATGGTTCGAGCACGTGCTGTCGAATCAAAAAGAGCACTACCGGGTTGGAATCGTTGCCGAAGACAAGCTTCATTCGTTCAATATCGCCCTCGCCGCACTCGAACCCGTCGAGGGGATTTACGTGATCACGATGACCGACATCACCGAAATGATCGGGTACAAAAACAGTCTCGAAGAGGGGCTTAGAAACAGCGTCGAAGACAAACGCGAGGCCGAGTTTCTGCTCCGGCAGTACGATTACGCGATGAACGTATCGAATCTGGTCTCCCGCAGCGATCCGGACGGAAATCTCACTTATGTCAACGATGCGTTTTGCGCGGTTTTGGGATACGACCGCGAGGAGCTGATAGGGGAGAACGTCCTTGTTTTGTGCCCGCCGGACGTTCCGGATTCGAGGAAAAAGGGGAGTTGCTGCGACACCTGGCGCGTGACGTCGTCTTTTTGTCGCTGAACGCATCGGTCTCCTCGCACCGTGCGCACGCGGGGGCGAGGACGATCGGCCAGGACGAAGCGAGCTGCATCGTGTACGGGATGCCCAAGGTGGCATACGAGCTCGGGGCGGTCGAACGGCAGCTGCCGCTGTCCAAAATTGCCGAGGGAATTGTGCAATCGCTCTGAATTCTCAACGAAAATAAAGTAAAATTATACGGGCGTTGTTGCGATGCCCCAATTTGCACCGAAAGAGTCTCATGCTCACGATCAACGAAACGGTTATCCCCGAAGGGGACGAGGAACTCGGCGATAACCTGCTGTATTACGATTACAATATCGACCACATCCTCTCGCTCGAAGCCAAGGGGCTGACGATGGAGGACGAGGGGTACGTCAGCGCGTACCGTTCGTTCGAGGGGGAAGTGTACGAAAACTACATTTACGAGAAACTGCTGCGCTTTGCGGCCAACGAGCCGAAAATCAAGAGCTTTATCATCAAAGGTCCGCATAAACACCGCACCCGCGCCCGCAGCGACGCACTCTCGGTGAGCTGGAAAGGGCAGATTATCTACCGCGCCCGCCACAAGGAGATCGGCGAATTCGACGGATTGTTGTTCACCGACCGCGAACTCTATTTCGTCGAGATGACGCTGGTCAAATCGGTCAGCAACCTCAAAAAGCGGCTCCGGAAAAAGCGGGCGCTGCTGGAGGTGCTGTTTCCCCGTTACAAAGTCAAAGCGCTGCTGGTCCTCAATGAAGGGGCGACGGGAACGTCCGAACTCCCCGATTACGCGTCGGTCTGGATCACCAAGCCCTACAGCGCGCGCCATATCCTCGACCGTCTCAGCGCCCGGGCCCCGCGTGCGCCGATGCGCCGGGTCGAGAGTGCCAAGATCGCCCATGCCGAGGAGATCAAAACCGCCTCGTTCAAATATTACGCGACCCTCACCTGGATGCTGCGCTCCCTGCGGGGCAAAGACCCGATCGATCTGGAGTTTTTCCGCCGCAGTTCGACCCAGCGCTATCACGACATCTACACGAAAGTCTACGTCGGGTACCTCCCGATCGCCGAGTTCAAGCGCCTGGCTCCGGGTGCGGTGAACGCCGAGAGTAAAGCCGACCGCGCCGTCGTCGCGATCGAGAAAGACCACAGCGGGGGCTATTTTCTCACCTATTTCGTCCGCCATTCGGCGAAAAAGCTCGATAACGTCACTCTCGCGGGGGGTGCGTGCAAAATCGTCAAAAAAGATCCCTTCGGGATTACCCTGACCGAGATGAATCATCTCGACCGCGTCATGGGAGACGAGTTTCTCCTCACCCCCGAACAGCACAGCCGCCTCGAAGCGCTGATCCCGACGATCCGGCACAAATAACCGTTAATCGTTAATTATCCTTTTTTGCCTTATACTTTCGGCAACACAAAAGTATAAGGGATTATTATGAAAAAGGTTATCATTACGTGCCTCGCCGCATTGAGCCTCTGGGGCGCTCCCTACAAAGTCGGCCAGTCGGTCATGCCGCTGGACCTGAGCGACCAGTTCGGGAAAAAGCACGCCCTCAAGGCGATGCCAAAAACGCTGATCATGGCATTTGAAAAGGGGACGGGCGCAACCGTCAACGAGTACCTGGCCGAACAGGAAAAAGGGTACCTTGCCAAAAACAAGGCCGCTTTCGTCGCCGATATCAGCCAGATGCCCCCCTTTATCACCGAAACCTTCGCCCTTCCCAAAATGCGTAAATATCCCCATACCGTCCTGCTCATACGTGACGAAGAGCAGGGGCTCCGCTTCCCCGGAGAAGACGGGAAAATCACGGTCATGAAGTTTCGCGGCAATTTTCTGACCAGAATCGAATTTATCGAAAGCGCCGCCGAGCTCAAAAAAGCGATCGAGCAGTGATCACCCCGATCAAGGCGCTCCGTAAGAACCGTTTCAAGACGGCTCTCATTTTTGTGAGCATGACCGTCTCGATTGCGGCGATATTCCTCATCAGCGCGATCTCGGGCGGGGTGGTAAGCATGTACAGCGCAATGCTCAAAACCGACGGGGATGTCATCGTGACCCAAAAAGGGATCGCCGATACTTTTTTCAGCGACATCAACCGTTCGCTTGTTTCGCCGATCGCCGCAATGGAGGGGGTGCGCGAAGTGAGCGCGATGATCCTGGGGGCCGCCCCGGTCGATCCGCTCCCCATCGTGGGAATCTACGGGGTCAGCGAAAACCGCTTCAAAAGCTACGCCCTCAAACAGGGGAGCTATCCAAAAGCGGGGGAAGTGATGCTGGGATCGAAAATCTATGAGACCCTCAAGCACCCCCGTACGATTACCCTCTCCAAACAGGAGTTCAAGGTGAGCGGCGTCTTTAAAAGCCGGATCGGTTTCGAGGACGGGGGGGTCGTGATGAACCTCGATGAGGGGGGTAAAATCTTCCATAAAAGTGCGTCGATTTTCCTTATAAGCCTCGAGGACCTTGGGAAAAGCGACACTATCACGGCTGCCGTAAACGCCCTCAATCCGCAGATCGAAGCGAAAACGACGGAGAGTTTCATCGATTCGTACAACCAGTTCAAAATCATCCAGACCAGTTCGGAAGTCATCGGGGCAATGGCGTTTTTGATGGGGATCTTGGGGATCGTGAGCATGATGAGCATGGTGGTCAACGACCGCAAAGCCGAGTTTGGGATCATGCGTTCCATCGGCCTCTCGTCCGCAACGATCATCGCGAAACTGATGTGGGAGACGCTGATTATCGCTTTGGCCGCGTTCGTCGTCGCATGGGGGATCTCGGAAGGGGTGTTGGAGCTGATCGAACACGCCGAAAAATTCCAGGGGTATATCAACGGCGAGATCACCGGCCCTTTGCTGCTTAAAGTGTTCGTCGTTTCCGTCGCGATGGCGCTGGTCGGAACGCTTATGCCCGCGATATACGCTTCCCGGATCGATCCGATGAGTCTGATACAGCGGGGGGGAGCATGAGAATCGAAGCGCAAAATCTCGAACACTACTACGGGAAAGAATACGTTTTGCGGGGGGTCGATCTCTCCATCCCCGCGGGGAAATTCATCGCGATCATCGGGGAAAGCGGCAGCGGGAAGACCACCCTTCTCTCGATCCTCTCCACGCTGCTGCGTCCCACTTCGGGGAGCGTGACCTACGAGGGGCAGACCCTCGATGAGGTCGGGAATATCGATGCTTTTCGCCGCCGCAACGTCGGTTTCGTGTTTCAGTTTCACTACCTGATCTCCTACCTGAGCCTGCGCGAGAACGTCGCCCTCTCCGCACTGGACGAGACGCTCATCGACCCGCTCATGGATCGGCTGGGAATCTTGCGCCTCGCGGGGCGCTACAGCGACGAAGTCTCCGGGGGAGAGCGCCAGCGCGCGGCGATAGCCCGGGCGCTTATCAACCGCCCTTCGGTCGTTTTCGCCGACGAACCGACCGGGAACCTCGATACGAAAAACGCGCTGGGAGTATACGAACTTTTCCGCGAGTTTTCGCAGAGCGGAACGGGTTTTATCGTCGCGTCTCACGACAAGAAGATCGCCGATTTCGCCGATACGATCATCGAAATGGAGGACGGCATTGTTACGAAAATTTCTTGACGACCGGCTCCCGCTCCAGCTGCTGTGGCTGATCCTTGGGCTTTTCGCGGGGCTCGTGTATGCCCTGGAGATGGTGGGGCTCGAAGCCTCGCAGACCCTCCTCTCCCCCGAGCGGGCCCGTTCGCTCCACATCTCGCAGATGCTGTACGGATTTTTTCCGTTGCTGTTGTCGCTGTTGCCGTTTGCACTGTTTGAAAAAGAGGGGGTCCTCAGCGAAAGGGCGTTGGCCCATCTGGGGCGCTATTTCGTCGTCTGGAACCTCTTTTTGCTCTTTATGAGCATGGCGATTTTGTTCGGCAACATCCGCGGACTGCCGTTTTACGATTTCCCCTACGAGCTTAATTTCCTGCTGGCATTCAGCGGCCTTTTTTACCTCCTCGCGCTCCTTGACGCCCTGCGCCGTTACGAGAAACGCCCCGTGTGGGTCAACGTTTCGCTTTTTGCCGTCATCGCCGCACCGATCGCGCTGGTGGTGTTGATGAACCCCCAGTACGGGCAGGTCGAAAAGAGCCTGATCGGCCCCCACGGGGACAATACGCTGGGGATGAGTTTTACCCTGATCCCGATTTACTACCTGCTGATCAAGCTGGTCGCGCGTAAGGAATTCCGTCCCCGTTGGCACTGGCTGTGGATCGTTCCGCTGGGGGGGTATATCGTCTCGCTGGTGATCCGGAACTTTGTCCACCCCCTGAGCTATAACGAGGAGTGGTTTTTTCAATATCTCACCCTGTTGTATCTGCCGCTGCTGTGGGTCTGGCTGCGGGATGCCGGGGTGACGTTCGCCGCCAACCCCTACCTGATCCTCTCGATCGCCGCGTTCGTCTTCGTGGACGTGCAGGGGAATATCCTTTTCATCCCCGAACTGCGCGAACTGATCCATCGTAACGATCTTGTCGTGGGACACGCCCATATCGCGATGGGGCTGGGGGTGGCGTTTATGGCCCTCTCCATCGCCCATCATCTCCTCCCTGAGCTTTTCCGACGCGTCCATGCGATAGTGTGGACGGCCCTGATGGCGGCGATGGCGGGAGTGCTCAGCGTCGCCGGGCTCATTGAAGCGGGGCTGGTGGATGGAACGGTCGAGCCGATGCTGATCGCGCGTTCAGCGGCCGGAGCGGCACTGCTGGCAATGGTGATCGCGTTGGCATACGAGCGGCTGGCGCTGCGTTTGAATACCCCATTGCGGCTCTATCACGCGATCGGATTCGTCGGCGATGCGGGAGGGGGGATCGTGCTGCTCATCGGCGGAGGGGTTCTCTTCGAACTGCTCGGATTCCGTTTTACCGGGACGTTCGAATACGTCGTGTTCGCGTTCATGATCGGCACCGGGTTGGCCCACTGGGCGGGACTGCACGGTGAGGCCGAGCGGTTCGCGGATTTCACCGCACAGGTGCGGGCCGTCTGTGCATCGGTGTTTGCCGCCTTGTATATGACCGGAACCCTCGATGCCCTGGCCTTGCTGGTCGCGGTCTACGACGGGGCGTTTGCCCTGCTGTACTGGCTGTTTCTGCGGAGTCGTGCATGAACTGGCTTGTGATCGTCCTCTCCTCGCAGCTGCTCTATTATCTCCTCATCGCGCAGACGGGAGTGGTGGGGGCGTTCGATTCGCACATCCACGACCTTTTCACCCTCCCGATCGGCGGGATCGTCGGGGCTTTGCTCAGCGCCTACTGGCGTCATCATGAGGTGCGCCAGGAACTCTATTTTCTCTTCGGCTCACAGATCATCGTCTCGTGGTTCTACCCTAACTATTCGCTGGGGATGCTGCTGGTGCTGGGATTCGTGGTAGGGTATACGACGCCGCTGATGCTTTATCTCTTCGGTAACCAAAGCCGCCTGCATCTGGCCGTCGGGCTGGCGATTTCGTATGCGGCGGGGACGGCATTTTATACCTACCCCTACGCTGAGCGGGACGTGATCGCCGTCGTACTCCCGGCAATTTCGGTAGCGGCCCTCTTTTTTGCCCGTACCGGAACGATTCCGCGCCCGAAGTCGCGGACGTTCGATTGGCCCGGAGTGGGGGTGATGATGTTGTGGATCTTTGCCGATTCGGCGCTGTTTGAAACCCTCAGCCGCTCCGGGGACATGGACATCTGGAGCGAGTACACGCTGCTCATTGTCACGTCCCACCTGCTGGGGGTCTATCTGGCCTACCGTTACGGGCACGAGCTGATGTCGCAGACCCGAACCGTCTGGGTGTTATTCATCCTGAGTTATCTGCTTTACTGGATTCGGCAGCCGATCGTACTGGCATTTGTCTATCCGGTCGTCATTTCGTACTATAATGTTCTTTTGTTTCAAAAACTGGTGGCGATGCGGGACATTCGGCTGATTGCCCTGTCAATGGTGGGTGTGGGCTGGATCGCCGCTTCGGCGGCAAACGGCGTGGCCCTTGGCCAACAGCTTTGGATTGCCGCAGCCGTGTTGGGGCTCTTCGCCCTCGTTTATCCATTTATTTTCAGGAGGTATGCATTATGAAAAAATCGTTGTTGGGGACACTCTTGCTGGCCGCATCGCTCAGTGCCGGGACTCTGGGGTTTGAGTCGGGGGTGATCAAAGCCCATACGGAAGTTTTCGGGGACAGCTCTATCGACCCGATGTTCAAAAAAGCCCATTCGAAGCTTTCGATGGATGCGGAGCCTTCCACGTTGCGCGGCGTGATCGAAGTGAGCATCGGCGATTTTATCAGCGACAACAAAAAACGCGACGCCAACATGTACGAAGCGATGGAATCGGACAAATTCCCCAAAGCCTCTTTCGAGATCAAGGAGGTTGTTGCCAAAGGGGGGGATAACTATCTTCTCAAAGGGACGATGAACCTGCACGGCGTCGTAAAAGCGATGAATTTCGAAGGAACCGTCGCCGAAGAGGGCGGCAAGGTCCGCATTAAAGCCAAAAGCGCGATGAAAATGTCCGATTTCGGAATCCAGCCTCCGAAAATGGTGTTTCTCGTCGTCCGCGATCAGGTCGATTTGAACGTCGACGTGGTGTTGAAACGGTAAACTTCCCCGATCGCGAGGATCCGGGCCGCGTCAGCCGTCCCCTCGCGTTTTACCAGCTCTTTGAACCACGCCAAAGGCTCATCCAGCGGTTCGTCGGAGAGGCGGAACGTCCCGTAATGGATCGGGATGAGCGTGCGGGCTCCCAGATCGCGAAACGCCTGCAATGCTTCGGGCGGGTTGAGATGATTGGGACGCATGATCGCCTCGGGGCGGTAGGCCCCGATGGGCAGAAACGCTTCGCTGATGGCAAAACGCTCCGCAATCTCCCCGAAATGTTCGCCATACCCCGTGTCCCCCGCATGATAGAGGGTGTGGTCGCTGTTTTGGATCACGTATCCTCCCCAGAGTGCCTTGTTGGTGTCAAAAGGGGTCCGCTTGCTCCAGTGCAGGGCAGGGACGAGTGTGATGAAAAGGCCGCCGACCATCAGCGATTCCCACCATTCCAGTTCAAAACACCGCTCTCGGGCGATATCGTTTTTCAGATAACGCCAGAATCCCTGGGGTGCGACGATGATTGTTTCGGGATTGCGCCGCAGCAGCTCGAGGCCCGAGCGCTTGTCGAAATGGTCGTAATGGGCGTGGGTGATGAGGACCAGATCGGCGAGGAGACGTTCACGCGGGACCGGGAGCGGGGTATGGCGGCCGTACATCGGTATTCCTCCGAAAACCGGATCGATCGCGACGGTCGTACCGCCCACGTTCAGCCACAGCGTGGCGTGTCCAAGCCACATGGCATACTCGCCCTCTGGCAGGGCATCGCGGTAATCGACGGCAGTAGGCGCTTCGTCTGCGGGTGCGGATGCGAAGCGTTTGGAAATCTGCCATTTGAGGATCGTGCGCAGTGAGATGCGCGGCGAGGTATAACGCTCCATTGTGCCCCTTTTTGTTTGGTTTAATTGTACCAAAAGGGGCAAGGGAATAGTATTCTCACCAAAAATTAGGGGTAAAGATGGAGCAATTCGCGTTTATCGTCGCACTGCTGCTGATCGGTATGGCGCTCCAAAGAGCCGATGCCCCCGCCGATTTCTCCAAAAGCCTGAACTTTTTCGTTATTTACGTCTCCCTCCCTGCGACGGTGCTGCTGCAGGTTCCCAAGATCGATTTCGACCTCTCGGCGCTGGGGATCGTCCTTGTCCCGTGGCTGCTTCTGCCGATTACCGCGGCGATCGTCGTGCTGATGACCCGTA
Organism: Sulfuricurvum sp. IAE1; assembly: GCF_004347735.1. Taxonomy (NCBI): domain Bacteria; kingdom Pseudomonadati; phylum Campylobacterota; class Epsilonproteobacteria; order Campylobacterales; family Sulfurimonadaceae; genus Sulfuricurvum; species Sulfuricurvum sp. IAE1. Next base: position 26,782 of record NZ_SLTI01000063.1, read on the forward strand.
ACCAGCCGCTCCACGTCCGTGCGGCACTGCTGCTCGTGATCCCGCTGGGGAACACTTCGTTTGTCGGGATACCGATCGTCCAGACGCTGCTGGGGGACAATGCCATCCCCTACGTGCTGATGTACGACCAGTTCGGAACGTTTCTGATGCTTTCGCTTTACGGAAGCGCGGTGATCGCCCGTTATGAGAGCGGGGTGTTCCACAAGCGGCTGATCCTCAAGAAACTGCTCCTTTTCCCCCCTTTTTTGATACTTCTTTTTGCCCTCGGATGGGGGGAGATGCCTGCACAATCGCAGCCGTACCTGCAGATCCTCTCCTCTACCCTCGTTCCCCTTGCACTGGTATCGGTAGGATATTCACTCAAACTCCGTGGAGAGGTCGATTATCCCCTGTTCGCCAAGGCGCTCGCCCTTAAACTCCTGCTGATGCCGCTCATCGCGTTCGGGATTTTGCGGCTCATGGGGGCGGACTTTCTCGCACTTCAAACAGGGGTACTTGAATCGGGAATGCCTTCGATGATTACGGCGGGGGCGTTGGCGATCGCGGCGGGCTTTGCCCCTGCTCTGAGTGCGGCGCTGGTGGGATACGGTATCCTCGTTTCGCTCGTTACGCTGCCGATGATTGCGTATCTGATGGAGACAGTGCGTTAGAAGCGTAGGCTTCGCGGCCGGTGACTTTGTCCTGCAGCTCTTTGGCCATTTCGGCGCGGGCACGCATCTCCATCATGGCCGCCGTTGCCGCCACACGGTAATCCTGAGGGCTGGGATCGGCGGGTGCCATCGCCGCCGCCACGATCTGACGCGCTTTGAGGATCGTTTCTTCGGGCGTTTTTCCTCCCGAGGTATCGATGGGGACTTCCCCTCCCGTCGCGTACATCTTCCCGTCGGGGCCTTTGGTATAACTAAAACTCGCCCCTCCCCCCACGACACCGCCTCCGGCAGCGAGATGGGCCGCCTCGTGGGCCCGCACCTGCGCGTCGGTGGCCTGAAGTTTGGCGACATAGGCTTGAACTGCCGGGTCTTGCGAAGTCGAAGCGTCCGATGGGCGGGAGGTTGCTGAAGTTTCTGTCTTCTCCTGGGATGATTCGGTCTGCGCAGAGGAAGAGGGGAAGGTTTCGTCCGTTCCGCCGCGCGGGGAAAGATAGGGTGAGGGAAAGGATGAAACACCGGGGGTGACGTTCATCGTTTTGGCCTCTTATTGCTGGTGCGATCCGTCGCAAAACGGCTTGCGCCCCGAGCGGCCGCAGCGGCAAAGCCATTTGTCGGTATCGGCGTCGACCGAAAAACGGATCGGTTCTTTCCCCGTCCCTTCGTGGTGTCCGTCGCAAAACGGAAAACTCTCCGAAAGGCCGCAGGTGCAATAAGCGTATTCGACCCCCGCGTCAAGCGAGGCTTTGAAAGGGGCGTTTTGAAATTTGGTTTCCATCGGATGCTCCTTGAGGGGACGATCGCGGAATCGTCCTTTTGCGCCTCTGGCGAGGCCTCCTGCCGCGGACACGCATCGCGGCACCGACAAACCTTTCTCTGTATAAGTAAGAATGATAACACGTTTTTTTTGTTTACCATTTGCATGGACAATTTACCCCGAAAATTCAAACGTGCTTAAAGGAGAAACCGAAAAATTGGGCGGAATGCGTTGACGAGAGGCCGGTGATGAGGATTTAAGCGCTTTTTTGTAACAAAAAACCGCCATTGCAGATGGTATAATTTCATCTAACATTATGCAAAGGAGCGGCGTGGACATCGTAGATAGAGTCGAAGTGCTCGTTAAAAAAACCTATTACACCTACGAGCGCTACGAACTCGACGCGACGTTTGCGATGCTCTATCACGAACAGCCTATAACGCCAGCCGAGCTGGGGCAATACGTCCGCATCTCCGATCATCTGGTACAGCTTGATGAAAAGCACTATTTCATCATTTTCGCCTACACCGAGCATGATAGCGCCGTCAAGGCGTCTCAGAATCTCGTCCACAAACTGGACCACCACTTTAACGACCATACCAGCTGTATTGCGCTCGATAGCTTCAATCCTTCCAAATCGGCCAAAATCGTCCTTAAACGGCTCCAGGCAATCCTCGACGAAACCCGCTCGCGCTCCTATACCCGCGTCGAAACCGAAGAGATTTTCGACCACTGAAAACGTGCGGATCGGCACGAAAAAACCGTTATGACGTTATGGATTAAAGCGATAAACCGTTGTTGCTATTGTAAAAAAGGAAGTTTTGTAGAAGTGGCGGGCAGACTGAGATTCGAACTCAGGGACCTGTTACAGTCGCCGGTTTTCAAGACCGGTGCATTCAACCGCTCTGCCATCTGCCCGTATAAGAATTGAGTGTATTTTAGTGGAGGCGGCACCCGGATTTGAACCGGGGATCGAGGCTTTGCAGGCCCATGCCTTACCACTTGGCTATGCCGCCGTCTATGGTGCCCGAAGCCGGACTTGAACCGGCACAGTGTTACCACCGAGGGATTTTAAGTCCCTTGCGTCTACCGATTTCGCCATCCGGGCAACGGACACAAAAAAATACCCCAGCTCAAACATCGGCTCCCGATATTTCAACTGGGGTTATGGAGCGGGAAACGAGGTTCGAACTCGCGACCCCAACCTTGGCAAGGTTGTGCTCTACCACTGAGCTATTCCCGCATTGTTTTTGTGGACTGGAAGTATAGCAAAAAATTTTCGGCGTGTAAAGAGTCCGGAGAAAAATTTTGCGTTTTTCACGGGCGGAAAAGGTTTTTAGAGTATCGGTGCGGTATAATCGCGCCATTTAAACCATAAATATTGACGAACAAAGGAAATCCCTATGCGCAGCGATACGATCAAAAGAGGATTTGACAAAACCCCCCACCGGAGTCTCCTCCGTGCGACGGGGCTCAAAGACGAGGACTTCAACAAACCGTTCATCGGGGTGGCGAATTCGCACATCGACATTATCCCGGGGCACTTTTTCCTCCAGGAATACGGCCGTATCGTCAAAGAAGCGATCCGCGAAGCGGGCGGGGTACCGTTTGAGTTCAACACCATCGGCGTCGACGACGGGATTGCGATGGGGCACGACGGGATGCTTTACAGCCTCCCCAGCCGCGAGCTGATCGCCGACAGCATCGAGACCGTGATGAACGCCCACAAACTCGACGGCCTCATCTGTATCCCCAACTGCGACAAGATCGTCCCGGGGATGCTCATGGGTGCACTGCGGGTCAACGTCCCCACGATCTTCGTTTCGGGCGGTCCGATGAAGGCGGGACACAAAAAAGACGGTACCCCCATCGACCTTGCCACGGCGTTCGAAGCGGTCGGGAAGCACGCCGACGGCAAAATGTCCGACGAAGAGCTCTATGAGATCGAGTGCGAGGCGTGCCCGAGCGGGGGGAGCTGTTCAGGGATGTTTACCGCGAACTCGATGAATACCCTCTGTGAAGCTATGGGGGTGGCGTTGCCGGGCAACGGAACGGTTCTGGCGATGACCCCGGAGCGGATCGAGATGGTCAAGACGGCGGCACGCCGCATCGTCGAGATGGTCAAAGACGAAAACCCATCCAAATGGAACATGCGTAACATTCTCAACGAAAAAGCGGTCCACAACGCGTTCGTCGTCGATATGGCGATGGGCGGTTCGTCGAACACCGTGCTGCACATGCTCAGCATTGCCAAAGAAGCGGGGGTCGATTTCGACATCACCCAGATCAACAAGATCAGCGAGAACGTCGCCCACATCGCGAAAATTTCTCCGTCGCTCTCGACCGTGCACATGGACGACATCAACCGCGCGGGGGGTGTTAATGCGGTTATGAAAGAGGTTAGCCGCCGCGGCGGAATCTTGCATACCGACGCGATGACCGTGACGGGGGAGACGATCGGCGAGCGGATCAAAGACGCCGCGATCAAAGACCCCAATATCATCCACACGAACGAAAACGCCTACTCTCCGGTCGGCGGCTTGTCAATCTTGTTCGGTAACCTCGCCGAAGAGGGTGCCGTCGTCAAAACGGCAGGGATCGCTCCGGGAATGCGCCGGTTCAAAGGGACGGCGATCTGCTTCAACAGCCAGCAGGAGGCGATCGCCGGTATCGTGGGGCATAAAGTCAAAGCGGGGAACGTCGTCGTTATCCGCTACGAAGGCCCTAAAGGTGGTCCGGGAATGCAGGAGATGCTTGCTCCCACCTCCCTTATCATGGGAATGGGACTGGGTGAGAGCGTCGCGCTCATCACCGACGGCCGTTTCAGCGGCGCGACCCGCGGAGCGTCGATCGGGCACGTGAGCCCCGAAGCGGCGGAAGGGGGGCTGATCGCCCTCATCGAAGACGGCGACGAGATCGAGATCGATGTAGACAAACACCTCTTACAGCTTAACGTGAGCTACGAAGTACTCGAACAGCGCCGACTGCACTGGAAACCGATCCAAAAAGAGATCCCTTCCAAATGGCTCAAACGCTACAGCCTCCTCGTTTCCAACGCCTCCAACGGCGCCGCACTCAAAACGGAACTGTAATCCTTCGCTTTCCCCGGCCTTCGGCCGGATTCTTCTCACATCATCAATCGTTAATTATGTTTGGCGTGTTCGAACTCGGGGACGATTTTCCGAAGTCCCGCAACGACGTCATCGGTATGTTCGAGCGCCGCGATGTCGCGGACGAGATCGTCGATCGGATAGCGGGTTGAGCGGGCGATCATGATCGATTCGAACGCCGTTTTCTGTTCGCTTTCGTCGATCAGGAGCTCTTCGTAGAGTTTTTCACCCGGGCGCAGACCCGTGTAGACGATCTCGACCGGGCGGGTGGCGTAGAGGCGAATCATCGTCTCGGCGAGGGTGCGGATCTGCACCGGCTGACCCATGTCGAGGATGAAAAGCTCTCCCCCGCGCGCGATGGCGGCGGCTTGCAGCACCAGCTGGCACGCTTCGCTGATGAGCATGAAGTAGCGGGTGATTTCGGGGTGGGTGATCGTGATGGGTCCCCCCGCCTCGATCTGGGATTTGAATTTGGGGATGACACTGCCGCTGGAGCCCAGGACGTTTCCGAAGCGGACCGAGACGATTTCGCTGTTTTTCGGATCAACGTTTTGGGCGTAGAGCTCGACGACCCGTTTGGTCGCCCCCATGACGTTGGTCGGCCGGACCGCTTTATCCGTCGAGATGATGACGATTTTGGGGACGTCGTGGGCAATCGCGCAGTCGATGAGGACCCGGCTGCCGAGAATGTTGTTGCGTACCGCGGCGCGCGGGTTGGACTCGCACAGCGGCACGTGTTTGAACGCGGCGGCGTGGATGACGATCTGCGGGCGGGTTTCGGCGAATATCCGATCGAGCGTTTCGGGGTCGGTGATGCTGCACAGGTACAGATCGGCTTCGGGGATTTGTTCGCCGATCTGGTAGAGGTTGTACTCGCTGTGATCGATCAGCGAAAGACGTTCGGCGCCGAAGCGGCGGCACTGCAACGAAATTTCGCTCCCGATGCTCCCCCCGGCTCCGGTGATGAGGACTCTCTTGCCACGGATGAAGTTTTCGATAGTCCGGGTATCGAGGTCTTTGGGGTGGCGGGCGAGGAGCTCTTCGACCGAGAGCGGCGCGACCGTTTCGGCCCCCTCGGAGAGGAGGGCGGAGCGTTTGATTTCCGCCACGCCCGCTTTACTGAGGAGTTCGTAGGCGAGGCGGAAGTCGTCGTTGCCGAGCGAACCGTCGATGATCGCCGCGGAGACGTCGCGTTCCCTGACGGTCTCTTCGAGGCGTTCGGGGGCAATCACTTTGATGTTCTGCACGCTCGAGCCGACCATGTGGCGGCTTGCGGCGTCGATGGCGACCACGGCAACGGGGTAGTAGGGGATGGAACCCTCCAGCGCGCTCTGGATCAGGTGGGCGGTGGCGGGGGAGACGCCGACGATGACGGTCGTGCGGAGATCCTCTTGCGGGACGGTGAAGCCGAACACAATCCGTTTGAGAAGACGTAATCCGCCCAAGAAAAGGATCGAGAGGATCAGGTCGATGATGATGACGCTTCGCGGAAACGGGGCGAAAAAATCGGCAAACAGGGTGTGGATCAGCGAAAACAGCGCATAGGCCCCCACCAGCGCGTAGACGAGTTTTTTCCCTTCCCCGAGGCCGTAGTAACGCCAGATGACGCGATAGTTTTTCGACGCATAGATGAAGACGAGCTTGAGGGCGATCAGCGTCAGTGCGACCGACACGAAAGGGGCCATGAACCGTTCGGGGATCGTAAAATTGAACCGCAGCAGGTAAGCCGCATAGAGGGTTGCGAACGAGAGGAGAACGTCGAAGAGGACAAAAAAGGCGATCCTGCGGGTCGTCGTCGGGCGGAAGATCTTTCGCACGCTGCTCACGAGAGTACCGTTTTGATTGTCTCGCAGACGCGGCTGACGTCGTCGCGGCTCATCCGGGTTCCGCTGGGAAGGCACAGCCCGGTTTCGAAAAGGCGCTGTGATGTGCCGTTTTCGATACGAAGCGCCTCTTTGAACAGGGGTTGCAGGTGCATCGGCTTCCACAACGGGCGGCTTTCGATGTTTTGTCCTTCAAGGGCGAGGCGGACCCGTTCGGGATCGGTACGCTCAAAGGTAAGGGTGGTCAGCCAGCGGTTTCCGCGGGTACCTTCAAGCTCAGGCATGAACGTGATTTCATCGATGCTTTCGAGTTCTTCGCGGTACCACTCGAAAATCTGCCGCCGTGCCGAGATCCGCTCATCCAGCACCTCCATCTGTCCGACGCCGATGGCGGCGAGGATATTGCTCATGCGGTAGTTGTAGCCGAATTCGGTATGTTCGTAATGGGGGGCGTCGTCGCGCGCCTGCGTCGAATAAAACCGGGCTTTGTCGATGAATTCCTTTTGAGGCGATACGAGCATTCCCCCTCCCGAAGTGGTGAGGATTTTGTTACCGTTGAAACTGTACGCGCCGAATACCCCGAACGTCCCGCTTTGGCGGCCCCGGTAGAGGGCTCCGAGGCTTTCGGCCGCGTCTTCGATCAAGATGATGCCGTGGCGGTTGCAAATCTCGCCGATGCGGTCCAGATCGGCGCACTGGCCGTAGAGGTGGGTGAGGATCAGCGCTTTGGGTTTTTTGGGAGCACGCGCGATCGCCTGTTCAAGCAGCTCGGGGTCAAGATTCCAACTCGCCGTATCCGAATCGACGAAAAAGGGGATCGCGTCTTGGTAGAGGATCGGTGCGATTGAGCCGATAAAGGTGAACGAGGAGGCCAGGACGACGTCCCCTCTCCCGATGCCCAGAACCCGCAATGCCAGATGCAGAGCCGCCGTCGCCGTCGAGAGGGCAAGGGCGTTGGGGGCTTGGGTGTAGGAGCGGATGCTTTGCTCGAACCGCTCGACCATCGGTCCCAGCGGGGCGATGTAGTTGCTCTCGAACGCTTCGGCGATGTAGGTTTGCTCCCGCCCGCTCATGTGCGGCGGGGAGAGGAAAAGACGGGGATTCATGGGAAAACGGTCCTCCAGATGTAGCCGATGTCCCCCCAAAACGACCATTCGTGCATGTAGCGGCGGTTGAGGCGGACTTTATCGGGCCAAATAATTTCGTCATTATACCGTTTCGGGTCGGTCTGGGCGGCAAGGATCTGTTCTTCATCCTTGTATTTGAGGGTCGCGGGTCCCGTGATCCCCGGACGCAGCGCGAGGATTTCGGCATCGTCGCCGCTGAGGCGGTCCATGTAGCCGCTGACGTCCGGACGGGGGCCTACCAGGCTCATCTGTCCCAGCAGGACGTTGATGAGCTGGGGCAGTTCGTCGATTTTGGTACGGCGGAAAAAGGCGCCTGTGCGGGTAATGCGGGGATCGTGGGCGGTGGTGACCGTGGTGGTGTAGTCGGCGACGGGGCGCATCGTTTTGATTTTGATGACGGGGAACGGTTTGCCCCAGCGGCCGATGCGCGTCTGGATGAAAAAACCGTTGCTGCGGGTGTCGATGGAGGCCGCGACGAAAGCTACCAGGATGATCCACCATGTGGCGGCAAGGCCGAGGGCCGAGACGACGAGGTCGAAACTCCGTTTGAGGAAACGCTGGCGGAGGGTCATATCAGACCTTCAGCCGGTAGATTTTGGTGAGGGGATCGAGGATGACCGGCTCGAACAGTTTGGGATCGTACCGCTCGAATACCCCCATCTGGATGAACGTCGAATTGAGGTAGTAGTCGTCCAGCACCAAAAAACGGCCGTAGCTGGGGAGATAGATCAGGTTGATCCCCTCTGAAGCGAATTGCTGGCGGGCGACCTGAAGTTTGTTGTTCTGATCGTAACCGGCCTGGTAGAACTCTTTGATGGGAACTTCCCGATCGCCGATTTTGACGACATTACGCTCTTTAAGAACTGATACGCCGTTGCCCAGATCGAGGGTTTTGCCCGTGTCCTGTACCGCACCGGTCATGTAAAAATAGGGTTGGGGACGGTTGTCGGGAGTGTTGAGGTCGAGGTTGGAAAAGAGCGTTACCGTCGGGAGGATATCGATCATCCGCCAGGGGAGGTAGAGGTAGACTTCGCGCGATTTGGCGGGCAGTGAGACGTTTTCGCCGTAGCGCAGGGTATCGAGGTAGTCCGCGACGTTTTCGGCCGTACCGTCTTTGCGGAGGAAGAGGGTGTCGGCAATCTCTTTGTACCCCGAGGAGACATAGGTCTCGACGGCGATGCGCGAGAGGCGTGCCGCTTCGAGCGCTGAGGAGGTGGTCAGGATCTCGCTGACGATAAAGTTGTCGTGGTGGTGTTTGCCCCCGTCGATGAGAGTGTTGGTGTGGGTATAAAACCATAGCGGATAGCCGTAGTCCCACCAGGCGATCGTGTAGTCTTTTGGGGAAGCGATCGATTTGAACCGGTCGAGCGCCGCGGTTTCTTTGGCCGTCATGACGGTGGGAACTTTGTATTCGAGGATGTGGACGATATGGGCTGCGAGGAGTACGGCGGTCGAGACGCCGATGACCGTGTACCGGATTTTACGCGACGCAACGCCCGCGGTGATGAAATAAAGGAGATAAACCACCCCTAGCGCGGCAACGGGGACGGCATAGATTGTAAAGCGCAATCCGCCCCAAAAAGCGAAGAGCCCGATCCCCAGCAGCGGAAGGGTGAGGATAAACGCCTTGTGCCGGACGACGAGGGCGACGTAGCCCAGCGAGGCGGCGATCAGCGCCGCGGTGTTGCCGCTGATACGGTTGGCGATCTCGGAAAAGGGGATTTTTCCCGCTTCGCGTACTGTCTGGGTGACCTGGAAGAAATGGAGCGCACCGTCGGCGGCGGTCCCTTTGGCGGTGTAGCTGGCGATTTTCGCCCAGATGAGGGAGACGACGTTGCCGTTGACGAGGAATACGGCAAAGGCGAGCACCGCGAGGACGAGCAGCAACCGCAACGAAAGTGCTCCGCGCCAATAAGCGACGCTCAGAGCGGCGATCAGGAGGAATTTGACCCAGACCGGAAGGAGGAATAGGGCGACCGAGAGAAGCGCGATCGAGTAGTAGGTAAAAGGCTCTTTGCGGTGGAAGAGGAGCATGTACCCCATGTAAAAGAGGGAGACGGCGTAAATGACCGAGAGCCCCTGATCGTACAAAAATGGGTAAGCGAGGATCGAGAGGGCGCTGAGGAGCGCCCACGTGACGTTCTCTTTGATCGTCGTCGCCATGAGGAAGTAGACGATGAGCATCGGCGCCATCGCCGAAAACATATCGGTGTCGTAGTATCCCGCCATCGTGCGGTTGTAGTAGCTCCAGGCGATCGAGGCGATGAGGGCGGCGAAAAACCCGAAATAGGCGGCATTGAAGAGCCGGCCGATCAGGATCAGCGGGACAACGACGAGTGAGGAGACGAGCACCGGAAGATAGAGCATCACGCTCTCGAGCGGGAAAAACTTGGCGCCAAGGGCCGTGAGGGCGATCGTGGCCGAGCTCCACGGCTCCGCGACGCGGGGGTTGTGTTCGAATATTCCGCTCAGCGAGTGCTGGGCCGCGGCGGCGAAATAATAGCCGTCGTTGGTGTTGATCATCAATCCGGCGTTCCAGTGAAATTCGGGGATCCCCGAGGCCCAGTCGATCCAGATCAGGCGCATCCCGACGCTGAACGCGTAGGCAAAAAGGATCAGGAGGATAACGTGCAGGGTCGAGGTTCGCTCGTTGGGGAGTGAAAAATTCATCGTTGGCCTTGACGCGGGATTTTTTTCAGAATCGTTATTATACCGCCTATGCTCCCAAAGCCGTAACTGAAATGGAGTACCGCAAACGCTGCGATTTGGCGTAGCCACGTCGTGTTTTTCCCGATCTGCGCGGAGCGGATTCCCACCGCTGCGAGATAAAGCCCGAGTACCGCGGCGCCGATCCAAAGAAAAGGGGCCCAAAGAAGCGAAAGGAGCGTCGGGACGATCAGCCCCAGCACAAAGAGCAACGGGACGAAATGGCGCAGGCTCAGCGAACGGAGCGTCCGGGTGTAATAGGGGGTGAGGATGTTCCAGTAACCGTTTTGGTAGTTGTTGCGCCAGAGCCCGGCGTAGGTTTCACGGGCAAAATAGGTGCAGGTGACGTCGGGGATGAGATAGATTTTTCCCCCTCCCCGGGCGATCCGCTTGTTGAATTCGATATCCTGGTTGCGGATGAGCCGCTCGTCGAAGAGGCCGTATCGCTCGAACGTATCGCGCCGGAAACAGCCGAAAGGGACCGTATCGGCTTCGACGATTTCCGAAACGCCGGTACGAAACGAGGAATTTCCGACGCCGAACCGGTCGCTGAGGACGTTTTGGATCGCGTTGGCGGTAGGGGTTTTGCTCATCGTTTCGGTGCGGCAGACGGCACCGACGTTGGCGGCGCCGAGCCGGATGCTCGCATCGACGAGACGTTCGAAGTAGTCGTGCGGATACTCGGTGTGGGCATCGAGCCGGATGATGTATTCCCCTTTTGATGCGCTGACCCCGAGGTTCAAAGCGGCGGGGGCGATTTTTTTGGGGTTGTCGATGAGCCGGATGAAAGGGTGGCGCGCGGCGTAGCTTTCGACGATGGCGCGGGTGGCGTCTTCGCTTTGGCCGTCGATGACGATGACTTCGAGCCGGTCGTGCGGGTAGGTGGTCCGCAGAACCGAATCAAGGCACCGCCCGATGTAGCGTTCCTCGTTGCGGCAGGGGATGATGATCGAAAGCGATTTCATGCAGGTTGCCCGGCGTGTCGGATTTTTGCGGGGACGCCGTAGGCGGTCGCTCCCTCGGGGATCGAACGGTTGACGAGACTGGCTGCGCCGATGAGCGCTCCCCGCCCGATCACGATCCCCGAACGTCCCGAGAGGACGGTGCAGCGCATCCCGAGGTAGGCCCCCTCTTCGATCCGGATCGGGGTATGGGTCTGGTTTCGGCCGTGGCAGGCGAAATAACAGCCGTACGAAATCGTGACGTTGTCTTCGATGAGGGTGAGTGAAGGGTCCATGTCGTCGAGATAGCATTTCATCCCGATGAAGACGTTTTTGCCGATTTTGAATCCGATTGCGCGGTAGAGGAGGATACGCAGGGTGTTGAAAGGGAGCGCGGGGATGACGACGACATTGATAAATTTGCGCAGCGGTTTCCAGAAGATCAGCCAGAGGGGGTAATGGGCGTAATAGGGGGGAGTGCGCCGCAGTATATAGGCGTAAAAGAGCCGTACGAGGAACATCAGCGCCCCTCCCCTTTGTTCAGCAGGGTTTCGTAGAGGGCGAAGAGTTTTTGTTTTTCGCACTCCCAGTTGTAGGTACTCACGACCGCTTTTTTACCGTTTTCCCCCATTGCGCGGGCCCGGTCGGGATGGTCGATGAGGTAGGTGATCGCCTCGGCAATCGCTTCGGGATCGAGCGGATCGACGAGAAGACCGCACTGCGCGTTCTCGACGATCGAACGCCACAGCGGGAAATCCGAGGCGATGACGGGGATTCCGGCGGCCATGTATTCGAACATTTTGACCGGGAGGGCATCGACGTAGTTGCGGGTCGGGTGGAGGGTCACCAATCCCGCTTTGGAGCGGCTGAGAACCTCGGCCACTTCGGCACGCCCCAGAAAGCCCAGCATGTTCACCTTCTCCCATCCGGGGGTCTGCTCCGCTTTGGTTTGGAGTTCGGCGGTCTCGAATTTCCCCCCGAGGTTGAGGCGGACGTTTTGGGTACGGCTCATTGCGGTAATGATTTCAAAGACCCCGCGGATCGTCGAAATCCCCCCGATGTAGCACACTTCGTCATGTCGGTTTTCCCATGCCGCGTCGTTGGAGAGTTCTCCCAGGACGGGGAAGTTGTTGATGTCCACGCTGCGGGGGTTGATCGGCAGGAATTTCTCCCGGATGTAGGGGGTGGCGGTTACGACGGCGTCGAACCGTGAGCACGCATGGCGTTCGTAGGCGGCTGAGGCTTTGGAGAGGAGCGCTTTGGACGCCGTCCCCAGGTACGCTTTGCTGAGGATCTGTTTGGGGAGGTCTTCGTGGGCGTCGAAGATCACCTTTTTCCCCAGCTTTTTGAGTTTCAGCCCGATGGGCATCAGCTCGGGGTCGTGGAGATGGTAGAGGTCCGCACCCAGATCGCGCGCTTTGTCGAACACGGCGCGCACCGTGCGGGTAAAACGGCTCAGGCGTCCCCCTGAGGGGGCGCCCGCATCGAGGATACGGACGCCGCTGCGCGTTTCGTCCCCCTTGCCGTCGGCAACGATGAGATAGACCTCGTACCCCTCATGCTCGGCCAAAGAGGCGCACTCTTTGACAAAGATGCGCGTGTCGTAACGGGGGTGGGCCGAGGTGAGGTGGGCGATTTTAGTTAATTTTGACGTCATAGATCCGCTCCCATTCGGCGATGTTGAAAAGTTTCCACCTGGTTTTTGCGTCCAGTTTTGAATAGTCGTACGTCGTACAGAGGGTGCGCAGCAGGGGGCTGTTGCGCACGGAAGCCTCCATCGCCTCGGCGTGGGCTTTGAGCCATGTCGCACTCGGGGCTTCGAATCCGATTTTGTCTTTGCGCCATACCACTTCGAAAGGGAGGAGTTTTTCGACCCCCCGGCGCAGAAGGTATTTTGTCCATCCCTTATGAATTTTCAGGTCGTTGCGGATCGCGAGGGCGTTTTCCACGTTCCGGTAATCGACGAAGGGGAGCCGCGCCTCGACCGAATGGCACATCGAATTTTTGTCTTCGTATTTGAGAAGATGGGGCAGTTGGGTGGAGGTGATCTCCAGAAGCTGCAATCCCAGAATGTTACCATAGTTTCGGGCCGAATCGCGGAGGGTGCCTGTGCTGAGGCGGTCGAAATATTCGGGTTTGATGAACGAAAGCTTTTTCTTGAGCCGTGCCAGCCGTATCGACGCGTTCGTGAAATAGACGAAATACTGCAGGAGTTTCCACGGGGTGAGTTTGGAATGCCTGAAGCTCAGCCAGAACCCCCGGAACCTCGCCGAGCCTTTGAGGCTGAGGAGGTAGGCGGGAAGATAGCGTTCGTACCCCATGAGGGTTTCGTCCCCCCCCTGCCCGTCGAGCATCACTTTGCACCCCAGCCGGTTGGCTTCTTCGAAAACGAGGTACTGCATGATGATCGAGGGGCTTCCGAAGGGTTCTTCCTGGATGCGGATCACGTGTTCGAGGCAGGCGCGGAACGCGTCGGCGCCCGGTTCGATGACGTTCAGATCCAGGGCGCAGTGATCGGCGACCGTGCGGGCCCATCGGCTTTCGTCGTTGGATGCTTCACTCGATTTGGCGTGAACCGCGCTGAGAGAGCGATCTTTGGTATTGTACATTTTCGCCGCGATCGCCGCGACGCTCGAGCTGTCAAGACCCCCGCTGAGGCAGGTCCCCACCTTTACGTCGGAGCGGAGGCGGATTTTGATCGCGTCTTCGAGGGAAGCGGCGTAGGTGTGGACCGCTTCGGCTTCTTCGAGCGCCCCCATACTCTCGTCGATCCGGATCGTGTAATAGCGCTGCAGGGTAAAATCGCCCGTTTTGAGATCATAGAGGAGGTTGTGCGAGGGGGGGAGTTTGAAAACCCCTTCAAAAAACGTTTCGTCGGTGTGTTCTTCGTAGCTGAGAACCAGGTAATCCATCAGGATTTTCGTATTGACGTTCCGCTCATACAGAAAAGGGAGAAGCTGTTTGATTTCGGAGCCGAAGGCGAACCGTCCAGGGGTCTGCACGTAGTAAAACGGTTTGACCCCGAAACGGTCGCGGCTGCAAAAGAGGGTTTGGCGTTCACGGTCGTAGAGGGCGAACGCCCACATACCGTTGAAGCGTGAAACGCACCCTTCCCCCCACTCCTCGTACGCGGCGAGGATCACTTCGGTGTCACTGTGGGAGGTGAACGCATGGCCGCGCGTGATCAGTTCGTCACGCAGTTCGAGGTAATTGTAGACCTCTCCGTTGTAGACGATGACATAGCGCTGCGCGCGGTGCATCGGCTGGTGTCCCTCTGGGGACAGGTCGAGGATCGAGAGCCTCCGGTGGCCGAGGGCGACATTGTTTTCGAGGAAGAACCCCTCATCATCGGGCCCCCGGTGGCGAATGCGGCCGTTCATAGCCTCGATTTCGCCGCGGGGGATGGGGGTGTTGCTTCGGTCGATGATTCCGCTGATTCCGCACATGGTCAATTCCGTATTTCGTTTTGGATAAAGGCTTCGAGCCGCCGGGTATGAGGCGTCGCCCACAGGGGGGAGACCTCTTGCGCAAAAGGGGACTCCGCCGCTTCTGCAAATTCCTGCGCGTCGCTGACGATCCGGATGTTCGGACTCTTCATGCTTCCCATGAAGTTCGTTGCCAGAGCGTCAATGTCGGCCAGGATCGCGATTTTGCCGAAAAACAGCGCCTCCTGGGCGCAGGTCGAATAGCAGGTCATGTGGATGTCCGAAGCGCGCATGACATCGTAACACGAATATTCGTCTTTGAACAGATAGACATTTGGCCCCATGCCGAATTCTTCGTAATAATCCCGATCGAAATGTCTCAGGGAGAACATGAAGACGATGTCGCGGTGGATGCGGGCGAGGTCGCGGATGAAAAGGGCGAGTTTTTTTTCGACCGTGTACTGGGTTGAGACGGAGATGCGCAGGCGGTATTTGTCGCCGAGGTCGAGGAGCTCTTCGGGGACCGGTTCGCGCGCGATGAGTTCGAGCTGGTAGCGGCCGACCGGGTAGATCCGTGCGATCGGGTTGTTGGGGGTGTTTTCGAGCGCATGGCGGTCGTATTCCCCGAAGGCGAGGAGTACATCGGGGAAATAGGAGGGATCGAGGGGTTTGAGCAGGTTGTAGGCGAAATGTTCGCTCCCGATCGCCGAGTGCTGCGCCTCGATCGTTTTGATCCCCAGCTCCGAGGCGGCTTTGAGGATCGCCTGGTCGCTGTCGTAGCAGCTGACGAAGACCGCTTTGGGGCGGTAAAGGGAGAACAAAAACCGGTACACCCTTTTGCGGACGTTGAACGCGCGGATGAAAGAAGCGTAATCGAAGGAGGTGGCGTTGTCGCGGTTGATCGTATCGAGCAGCGGGATCTCGATGCGCCCTCCCAATCGCTTCGCGGCGAGGATGAACAACCCCGCGGTGAGGTCGAGAAGCCGTTTGGAGACGATCCGTTTCGTCGAGACCCGGTTGCGGGGGAGATGGTCCGGGTTAGGGAGGTCAATGTAGAGGCAACGCTCTTCCCCCAGCAAGGCGATGAGCTCTTCGAACGCTTTTTCGCGGTAGATTCCACGGTAGGCGAAGCGCGACTGGGTGTTGGAGAAAACGAGGTAGTCGTAGCGGCGAAACCAGTTGCTAAAGCCGTAGAACGCTTCGCGCAGCGCCTTAAGCCCTTTTTTGGCGAGGCTTTGGCGGTTCTGGAGGGCGTATTCACCTGTTATGTTCCGGATACTGTGCCAGAAATAATAGGTTCTCAGGTACGACCACACCTGCTCGCCGCCGTAGCGGAGGGTTTCGACGCCGTAGTCGCGTTCAGTCCGTTTAAATGTGCCGTTCATGGTTTCTCCAAAAGATCCAGGGCATGGGATAGAGCCGATGGGCCAGAATCCACCCGAGGATGAAAATCGTTCCGTATCCGCAGACGAGGGCGTACGCCGAGCCGATTACCCCGTAGCGGAGGATAAAAAAGTAGTTCAGCCCCCACAGCAACAGGAGCGAGAGGGTGGTCACGATCGAGAGGAGGTAGGTTTTTTTGACGTAAAAAATATAGTTGGTCACGATGAAATAAAACCCCTGCAGTAAGAACGCGACCGAGAGGACCTGCGAAAGGACGACCCCTCCTTGGTAGTTTTCGCCGATGAAAAAACGGTACACCAGCGGCACGAGGGCGATGAAAACGAGGGTGAACGCCGCCATCCCCAGGGCGACTTTGTAGGTTTGCCCGACGATGAGGATTTTGGTCCCCGCCGAGGGGGAGGCGTTGAGTTGTTCGTAGAGATGGGGCATCCACGCCTGGTTGACCGAGGTCATGACGATCAAGATCCCCCCTGCGACCTGGAACGCGACGCTGTAAAGACCCACTTCGTGCACCCCCATCATGTTGGCTAGAAAGAGTTTGTCCGACATCGCCAGCAAAATTCCCGCCAGGGTATGGGGGAGCAGGGGGATGCCGAAGCGCAGCGCCTCTTTGAGGGTGTCGCGCGAGACGTAAAGTTCCAGGTAGCCCAGAGAACGGAGCACCGCAAGCCCGATAAGGCTGAATAGGGCGTACGCGGCGGCGATCCCCAGGATGCGTCCTTCCCACCCCATCCCCAGCGAAACGATGAATACGAGGGTAAAGGCAAAATTGGCCAGCGTCAGGGAGATTTTGAACTTGGCGTAGTTGAGAGGCTCTTTTTTCGCCTGGAAGATGACGGGCAGCATCGTCGGGATCGATTGCATCAGGGCGAACAGCGGGACGCAGAGGACCCATTCGGAGGGAATCTTGAACGCCGCCGACAACGGGGAGTGAAAAAGGATGAACAGAAGCTCAAGGAAGGCGAAAGCGCCCAGCGGTATCCATACCATCGACGAAACGAACCGGCCGAATTCGGCGGGAGAGAGTTTCGAATATTCCAGGACGAACAGACTGTGGATGTTCAGAAGGATAAAAGGGAACGAGAGGCTCATCAACAATTGCACCAGCGAGAGTTTCCCGTAATCGCCGGGGCTCAGGTATGACGTAAGCAGCGGCAGCAGCAAAAAGGGGAGCGCTGCGTTGACCATGTTGGCGGCCGAATAGGAGAAGATGTGTCTGCGCAGGCTCACAGGTACAATCCGGCGATTTTGAAATCAATCTCTTCATCGATGTCGACCGAACTTTCGCGGTCCATCGGATAGGCGTAGATGTTCGCGTTCAGGAAAAAACTTTTCTGTTCCAGCAGGGGGGCTGTTTTACAGACGTAGACGGCGCCGTTGATCCGGTAGTATTTTTCCAGATCCTGGCTCCGCTTGTTGCGGACCTCGTCGCGCAGGAAACGCTCCATGCTTCCGTTTTTTGGGAGGGTATTGCTCCACAGCGGGCTGTGGTCGGTTTCGCAGACCGAAACGACGGCATCGGCGTTTTGCGCAACGGCTTTTTCGAGCGCTTCGTCGATGTGGTGCGCTTTGCGCAGCGGGCTGGTGGGCTGGAGCAGCACCACAAAATCGCTTTTGGGGGAGTGTTGCACCGCGTGTTCGACCGCCTCGAACGTTCCGGCCGTGTCGGTGGCCAGTTCATCGGGGCGTTTGAGCGCCTCTACCCCGTAATCGCGTGCGATGGCGAGGATCTCGGGATCGTCGCTGGTAACGACGATGCGGTCGATGTAGCGGCTTTCGAGCGCCGCTTCGATCGTCCATCCGATCAGCGGTTTGCCGCCGAGGGGGAGGAGATTTTTGCGGGGGAGGCGTTTGCTCCCGCCGCGTGCGGGGATAACCGCCAATACGGTGTGATGCTCAATCATGTCGGGCTCTCCGGGATAAGAGGGATCGGGTAAGAGGAAGTTCGTAGCGTTCGTAGACGAAATGCGACGCGACGAGAGTCGCGAGAATCATGAAAACGATCTGCGCTTGGGGTGCGATGTCGCTGTTCCTGAACCACAGGACGTTACAGACGAGAAAAACGACGGGGTGTAACAGGTAAAGGGTGTAGGAGATATTTCCGAACCGTTCGAGCGTTTTTGCCGCCGGGCTTTGGTGCTCGACGTGCGGGTTTAGGGCCGTAAACAGGTAAAACAGTGTGAGTGCGACCGCCGAGAGGATCAGGCGGTTTTCCTCGTAGATGAGGGCGACGATTCCCCCTTCGATCGGGTAGAATACCGCGGCAAGAGCCGTTGCGGCGATCAGGAACCAGACCGTCCGTTTCGGGAGCGAGAAGAGATTGTTGTGCTCAATATAAAGAACCCCCGCGACAATTCCGAAGAGAAAAAAGTAGACGTGGTTGAGCGGGTTCATGTAGATAGGCCAGTATTCTGCCGTTTCGGGGGAGTCGAACATCCCGAACGCCGAAACGCCCAACGCGCCGAAGGCCAGCGCGCCCAGCGCGGTCAATCCCGTTTTTTTGGCTTTGCGGAGAGCGTAGAGGGCGAAGGGGAGGAGGAGGTAAAATGCGATCTCGATCCCGATCGACCAGCTTCCCGCCGTGAAGCCCGTATAGTGTCCGAAAAGGACAAACGTGAGCGAAAGATTCAGAAGAATCTGTTCGATGGGGGGAAACGTTTTTCCTCCGACGAGAAGCGCCGTTAGAAAGAGGGTCACCACCAGCCAGTAAAGGGGGTAGATCCGGGCAAAACGCTTGTAGAAGTAATCTTTGAGGCTAAGAGTATCGAAGCGGTCGAATTTGCGATAATAGCTCAGCGTGAGCGAAAAACCGCTGATGATGAAAAAGAGGGAAACGCCGTAGAGGGCGTTTCGCGTCAGGGCGGATGCGGCGTCGGGAACAAAGAGTTTTTCCCAGATCGAAAAGTGGTAGACCATCACGAGCAGGGCGAGTATCCCCCGCAGGTAATCGATCGTATAGACTCTCCCCATCAAAAAAACTCGTGGTATTCGACGTTGGCCCGTTCGTACTCTTCCATCCGGCCGATGTCGAGCCAGTATTCGCGAATCGGGAAAGAGATGGTTTTCTCCCCCTCGGCGATCAGGGTTTCAAACAGGGTCGGCATATCGTAAAACCGGTTTTTGGGGATCCGTTCCAGGGCCTTGGGACTGAGCATGTAGATTCCCGCGCTGACGAAAAATTTGTGGACCGGTTTTTCGACGATCGAGAGGATCCGGTTCTCTTCGACATTGACGACGCCGTAGGGGACTTGAAAATCGTATTCGCGGACGCACATGGTCGCCGTCGCGTCCTGGTCGGTGTGGTAATCGAGGAGATGGCCGAAATTGGCGTTGGTGAGCAGATCGCCGTTCATGACGAAAAACGGTTCGTCGGGGACTGGGGAAAGGAGGCTCAGAGCCCCCGCGGTTCCCATCCGCTCCTCTTCGAGGAGGTATTCGATGTTCACGCCGAACGCGCTTCCGTCCCCGAAATGGTTGCGGATCACGTCGGATTTGTAGTTGACGCACATGACGATGTCGGTAAAGCCGTATTGGGCGAACGTTTCGACGATCGTCTGCAAGATCGGTTTGTTTCCGACTTTGAGCATCGGTTTGGGGGTCTCTTCGGTCAGGGGGCGAAGACGCGTTCCCAGTCCCCCGACCATCAGGATGACCTTATTGGGTTTGCGATGGGGGCGGACCAGTTCTTCGATCGCCCGGATCCCGATGACCCGGTTCTCTTCGTCGACCACCGGCATCTGGCGCAGTTTTTTGGTCAGCGCTTTTTGGAGGATCTCCTCTTTGGAGTCGGTCAGCCTCGCGACGGTGGGGGTTTTAAAAACAATGCTCTCGACCTGGTCATCGAGGTTCAGATTGTTGAGCAGCCCCCGGCGGATATCACCGTCGGTTAGGGTTCCCAGGAGGCGGTCGTTTTCATCCACGACGATGGCGATTTGCATTGCCCCCTTGTCGATGATCCGCAGCGCTTCGCGGATCGTCGAGGTCGGGAGGAGCTTGATTCGGTTGATCGGTGTCATGATTTTTGCTCCAGGTCGTAAAAGGATTTTTTCAGCAGCCCCGATAAATCGGTTTGCCTGAGGATGTCGAGTATCCGCATGCTTGCGTTCCCCTCTCCGTAGGGGTTTTTGACGCTGCGGAGGCTTTCGCGGAACGGAGCCGAGTAAAGGCGGTTCAGCGCCTCCAGGATCGACTCTTTGCTCGGGGCGCAGTCGATGACGCTTGACGCTTTAAGGCGCCCTTTCTGGCGCTCACCGATATTGATCGTCCCGATGCCAAAACCGGGGGCTTCGATCAGGCCGCTCGAGCTGTTCCCTACCACCCCGTCGACGTATTGCAGCGCACTGAGGTAGCGCAGTTGCCCCAGCGAGGCGAAGCCCGCCGACGTAACGGGATTGTGCGCGACGTATTCGTCGATCATCTTGTTGATGATCCGACCGTCCGTGTCGCTGTTGGCCTTGGTAAAGATGATGCGCGTCTCTTCGAGAGTGGAGAGAGCATCCAAGAGGGCGCCAAACTGCTCTTCCGCGGTCGCGTTTTCGAGGGTGACGGGGTGAAACGTCACCAGGAGGTTTTTGGGGGCGAGGGAAAACCCGACGCTCTCTTCGAACGCCTCTTTGGAGAGGAGCGGAAGGCGGCGGATGTTTTCGATTCCCATCCCCCCGACGTTGAAGACGCGGGTTGGGTGTTCTCCCAGTTGGATGACGCGGCGGCGGTAGGGCTCGGCGGCGGTAAAGTGCAGGTGAGCCATTTTGGTGATGCCGTGGCGCATCGCTTCGTCGTATGCCCCTTCGGTCGTCTCCCCCCCGTGGAGGTGGGCGATCGGAATCCGCGCAATCATCGCGGCGCTGGCGGCGCAGAAGATTTCGTAGCGGTCTCCCAGCACCACCAGAAGATCGGGTTTGAGTTCGTCGAAGCATTCGGCAAACGAGATCTGCGCGAGCCCCATCGATTTGGAGATCCCGATCGCGGTATCGCTCGAGAGGAGCATTTCGACTTTTTTATCGATGCGGAACTCTTTTTCGATCTCTTTGTAGGTGAGGCCGAATTCGGGACTCAGATGCATTCCCGTCACGACAAGCTGCAGCCGGAACTGCGGATCGGCCTCGATCTCTTTCATAAGCCAGTAGAGCAGCCCGTACTCGGCCCGTGTCCCGGTGACGACGCAGATTTTTTTCATAGCGGTTCGTCCTCCTCGTAATCTCGTGCGGCGCGTTCCCCTACGATTTCATCGTAGCGCATCGGGCTGATCCCGGTTCCGGGGCGTTTGATCGCGATGTTTTCGGAGGTAAAGACCTCCCCTGCGCGGATGGGGCGTGCGGCGACGATGCTTTTGCGGGCCACCGCCATGTTTTTGGCTTCGCTCGGGGAAGGTTTTTTGATCCCGTCCCCCAGCGCTTTTTCGATGTTGCGGATCGCGGCCACCATTGCGCACAGCTCGTCGGGCTCCAGGCTCGCTTTGTGATCGGGTCCCTCCATCGTCCGGTCGAGGGTGAAATGTTTTTCGATGACGCTAGCCCCCATCGCCACCGCGGCGATCGGCACTTCGATCCCCCGGGTGTGGTCCGAATAGCCCGTACGTATCCCGAATGCCGACGCGATCGTCCCCATTGCCCTGAGGTTCACTTCGTCCATAGGGCAGGGGTATTCGGTGGTGGCGTGGAGGATCGTGATTTTCTCTTTAGGGGTTCCCGAAGATACCAGGAGGTCCAGCGCGTCCTCGATTTCCCCCAGATCGGCCATCCCGGTGGAGAGAATCACCTCTTTGCCCAGCCCCCCGATGTGGCGAAGGTAGGGGAGATTGGTGATTTCGCCGCTGGGAATTTTAAAGATTTCCATACCCAGTGCATCGAGCAGCTCGATGCTTTCGTGGTCGAACGGCGTCGAGAGGAAGCGGATTTTTTTCTCGCCGCAGTAGCGGATCAGTTCGCGGTGCGCGGGTTCGTCCAGCTCGAGCTTTTTGATCATGTCGTATTGCGATTCGGCGGCATCGGTGGTCTGTTTTTGGTACTCCGCTTTCTGCGCTTTTTTGGAGACGAGTTTTTCGGCTTTGAAGGTCTGGAACTTGACGGCGTCCGCCCCCGCTTCTGCGGCGACGTCGATCAGTTTTTTGGCGAGGTCGAGGCTCCCGTTGTGGTTAACCCCCGCTTCGGCGATGATGAAAGTGCTCATGTGACGATACTCCCCGCTTTAATGAATGAACCGTCCGCGATTTTCGTCCCCTCTTTGGAGAGGGCGTTGCTCCCTACGAAGGTCCCGTTGCCGACGACGGTGGCTCCGTTGAGGATCGCCCCGGTGGAGATGTGGCAGTGATCCCCTACGCGGCAGTCGTGTTCGATCAGCGCTTTGGTGTTGATGATGCAGTTCGCCCCTACCCGGACGTCGGCATTCACCAGAGCGTCGTGCATCACGACGCTCCCAGGGCCGATTGAAGCGTGGGGGGAAACGTAAGCCCGCGGCGATACGATAGAGGGGATGACGTACCCGGCACTCTCGAGCAGGGCAAAAAGTTTTTTCCGCAGGTCGGGGGTGCGCACCTGTCCTACGCCGACGATCGCGTTGGGGTAACGCGAGACGAGCGAAGCGAGATCGTCGTCGCACCCGATCACGTCGTATCCCAGGAGTTTTTCCCCGACGAGTTCGGGACGGTCGATGATCCCCGCGATCGCGTAATACCCTCCCGATTCGATGACGTCGATGAGGGCTTTGCAGTGACCCCCTCCGCCGACCAAAAGGATTTGCGGTTTCATGGGCGCACGCTGCTGGGGATGTTGACCACTCTTTCGGAGAGAAAGAGGGCATTCGAGAGGTCGCCGCATCGGCAGTGAGCGAACATCGGCAGACGGTTCATCAGCTTCCAGATCGGTCGGGTCATGACCCCCTGGGCATTGGTGTATTCCAAAAACGCATCCCGCTCTTCGAGATTGGCCAGCACGATCGCGTTGAGCCAGTAGTTCGAACGCCCATGCGGGGGCTCGGCGGCAAAATCGACTCCCATTCCGGCAAAAAAACAGCGGTAGGTTTCGGCAAGGTCGCGTTTGTTTTCCAAGAATCCCTCCAGCTGCTCGAGCTGGGCGCACAACAGTGCCGCATTGAGGTTGGGAAGACGGTAATTGTAGCCGATTTCATCGTGGGCATACTCCCAGGGATGGGGAATTTTGGCCGTCGTCGTGATGTGTTTGGCCCGCTTGGCGAGCGCTTCGTCGTCGGTAACGATGACCCCGCCGCCTCCGCTGGTGATGATTTTGTTCCCGTTGAAGCTGAACGCTCCCAGAGTACCGAAGGTTCCGGTGTGCTTTTCTTTGTAGTAACTGCCCAGTGACTCGGCTGCGTCTTCGACGAGGACGATGTGCCACGCGTCGCACAGGGTTTTGATCTCATCGATCCGGCAGGGATGACCGAAGGTATGCATCGGCACGCATGCCCGGATCGTTTTGCCGCTGGCGCGGTTGACGCAGCGTTTTTCGTCCACGACGCAGTGCTCTTCCAAAAACCGTTTCAGCGCTTCGGGACTCAGCCCCATCGTATCGCGGTCGACGTCGAGGAAAACGGGCTCCGCCCCGCAATAGTGAATCGCGTTCGCCGTTGCGATAAACGTCAGCGGCTGGGTGATCACTTCATCCCCCCTCTGCACTCCCGCCAAAAGAAGGGAAATGTGCAGCGCCGCGGTGCCGTTGACCGTCGCGACCGCGTATTTGGCTCCGACGGTGCGGGCGAATTCGGCTTCGAACCGGTCGACGAACATTCCGACGCTTGAGACGAACGTCGAATCGATGCATTCGTTCAGGTACGCTTTTTCGTTTCCGCCGAAGCGGGGTTCGTGGAGGGCGATAAACCCTTCGGTCCGGTACAGGGTGCGGATGAACTCTACGGTTTGCGTCTGCATTTACATTTTCCCGTCCAGGTATTTCCCGGTCTCTTTGTGGCCGAAATCGGGGATCATTTCAAAAAAGAGGTTGACGATATCCTCTTTCGACCAGGAGCGCCCTGCTTTCATCTTCCCGATCGTTTCGGTGAAGTGGCGCAGTTTCGCCTCTTCGTAGAGGGGATCGTTTTTGATCACCCCGAGGTTGTGGAAACGTTTCATGTCGAGCGTCTCCCTGTCGGTAAAAAACTCTTCGAAATCTTTTTCTCCCGTCGTATCGCTGGCGGTGAAAAGGCAGGGCCATTTTCCCTCATCCGGGAGTGTTTTGGCCAGTTCCCTGGCTTCGTCTTCGGTGGCGCACAGATAAGGTTCGTATCCGAGCGCTTCGAGGTATTTTACCGCGATGTCGGCAAACGTGATGAGATGGAGCTCTTCGCTCAGTTTCGGGAAAAAGATATCGCGGTTTTCGCCGAAGATGCACGACATCAGGCACAGCTCGCCCGATTCTTTGGGGGTGACGAAATAGCGTTTGATATCGTTGGGGGCGACGATGGGCTGGCGTTTCTGGATCCGCTGGTTAAACCCGTGCAGCAGCGATCCGTCGCTGAAAGCGACGTTGGCGAAGCGGGCGGTGGAGATCGGTATTTCGAGGCTGCGCCGCATCAGAAACATCTCCATGATCCGTTTGCTTGCCCCCATCATGTTGACGGGATTGGCCGCTTTGTCGGTCGAAACGCAGAAATATTTTTTGGTCCCTTTCGCTATCGATTGCAACAGCGTTTTATCGGTATTGAAGACGTTGACGTCGATCATCCGCATCAGGGTGAAGGGGTCTTTTTCGCTCCGGACGTGTTTGAGGGCCGAGAGGTTGAGGACGTAGTCGTAACGGCCGTCGGCTTCGATGAAGGCATCGTATTCCACCGAGCCGATGTCGAGGGCAAACGTCTGAAAGTCGCCGTCGATGTATCCGAACGAGCTGCGGATGTCCCGCACCAGTTCGACCATGTTGTTTTCGCTGATGTCGACGACGTGGAGTTTGCGGGGACGGCGTTTGAAAATCTCTTTGGTCACCGCCTGGCCGATCGATCCGGCCCCGCCGATGACGAGAAAGCTCGAAGAGGAGACGATCTGTGAGAGTTCGTTCTCGTGTTCGGAAATATCTTCGCCGAAGAGTTCTTTATTCCGTCCGATCAGGGAGAGGATGTTCATAACGCACCTGCTACGTATTCGATTTCGGCGTCTGTGAGAAACGGATTCATGGGGAGGCTCATGATTTCGTTCGCTACCGTTTCGCTGATGGGGAAATCCCCTTTTTTATACCCCAGATAGGCGAAGCACTCCTGCAGATGCAGCGGCATCGGGTAGTGGACCGCCGTGGGGATTCCCCGGCTTTTGAGCTCCTCTTGGAGCGCGTCGCGGTCCTGGACACGGATCGAGTACTGCGCGTACGCCGAGGTGCGATCGGGTGCGATGAAGGGTAGAGGCCGTTTCCCCTTCAGCGCCGCGTCGTATTTGCGGGCGACTTCCTGACGCAGGGCGAGGTCGGTTTCGTAATGGCGGAGCTTGACGAGAAGGACCGCCGCCTGGATCGTGTCGAGCCGTCCGCCGATACCGATGTAGCGGTGATGGTAGCGTTTGCTCTGTCCGTGAACGCGAAGCGAGCGCATTTTTTCGGCCAGCGCATCGTTGTCGGTGAAGATCGCTCCGCCGTCGCCGAAGCACCCCAGCGGTTTGGCGGGGAAGAAGCTGGTGCAGCCGATATCGCTGAGGCCGCACGATTTTTTCCCTTTGTAGGTCGCCCCGAAGCTCTGTGCGGCGTCTTCGATGACGATAAGGCCGTGTTTGGACGCGATGGCGTTGATCGCGTCCATGTCCGCCGTCTGCCCGTAGAGGCTGACGGGGATGATCGCTTTGGTTTTGGGGGTGATCTTCTCTTCGATTTTAGCCGGATCGATGGCGTAGGTCGCTTCGTCGATATCGACGAAGACGGGAACGGCCCCAAGGTGGGCGATCATTTCGGCGGTAGCGATAAACGTGAAAGGCGTCGTAATCACTTCATCCCCCGGCGCGATATCGACGGCCATCAGGGCGAGCTGCAGCGCGTCGGTACCGCTGGAGCAGGTAATCGCGTGACGGACCCCGACATAGGCTGCCAGGGCGTTTTCGAGCTGCAAAACCTCTTCGCCCATGATGAAGTTGCATTTGTCCATGACGGCATGGACCGCCACGTCGATCTCTTCTTGGTAAAGGCGGTAGTGTTTTTGGAGGTTGGCGAAATCGATCGTCATGGAAGCTCTTTTAATTGGTCGTTTTCGAGGATATAGCGGCTGTTGTCGTAAGGGTCGATAGCGATCCCGTTTTCATCGAAGGAGAGGGTGTTGCCCGCGCGGCTCACCCAGCCGATCTGGCGCGCCGGGACCCCCACCATCAGCGCGTAGGGTCTGACGTCGCGGTTGACCACCGCACCGCTGCCGATGAGGGCGTATTCGCCGATCGTGACGCCGCAGACGATCGTTGCGTTCGCGCCGACGCTGCACCCGCGCTTGAGGAAGGTTTTTTTGAACTCTTCGCGACGTACGATGAAAGCTCTGGGATTGATGACGTTGGTGAACACCATGCTGGGGCCGAGGAAGACGTCGTCTTCGCACTCCACCCCTTCATACACGCTGACATTGTTTTGAACTTTGACGCCGTTGCCGATTTTCACCTTCGGCCCTACGACGCAGTTTTGGCCGAAGGAGCAGTTTTCGCCGATTTCAGTACCTGAGAGGATATGGCTGAAGTGCCAGATTTTGGTGTTATCGCCGATCTGAACCCCTTCGTCGATGTAGCTCGAGGGGTGGGCAAAAAAGGGCGCCATTATCCCAGTACCTTCCGGCAAAAGGGGTGGTATTCCCCCTCCAGCCCCAAAGCGGGGAGATTACGGATCGTCGAGACGATGTTGATCGAATTGCGCGCCTCCTCCAGGCCGAAACCGCCTCCTTGCAGGATATGGCGGTAACTGGTCGTGTGGAGGTCGGTGAACCCTTCGCTGAACTCGAACTCTTCGCCGTTGACCGTGATGCTGCGGTAGGTCGTTTTCCCCGAGGCTTTCACCGTTTCGGGGATGTAGTCGTAGTTGACGCTCAGAAACCACCGGACCCGGGCGTTTTTGAGTTTCATGTATCCCGCGTTCGCGTCGGGCTGTTTGAGGTGGACGACGTTCTCCTCGACCGGACCGAAAATCCAGCTGAGCATGTCGAAGAAATGGACCCCGATGTTGGAGGCGATCCCGCCGCTTTTGGCTTCGTCGCCTTTCCAGCTGACAAAATACCATCGTCCCCGGCTGGTGAGGTAGGTGAGATCGATGTCGTAGATACGGGTCGGATCGGCTTCAAGCTCAGCGGCGATCTTGTTTTTGAGCGCGATGATGGAGTCGTGCAGGCGCAGCTGGAGGATGTTGTAGACTTTTTTACCCGTCTCTTCCTCGATGACCTTGAGCTGGTCGAGGTTGTGGGGATTGAGGACGAGCGGTTTCTCGCAGATAGCGTGGGCGCCGCTTTTGAGGGCGAAGCGGATATGGCTGTCATGGAGATAATTGGGGGTAGTGATCGCGATGTACTCGATCCGTTTGTCGTGTTCGCGGTGCCATTTGTCGATGAAGCGGTCGAACCGCTCGAACTCGGTAAAGAAGTGGGCCTGCGGAAAATGGCTGTCCATGATCCCGATCCCGTCGTATTTGTCGAGAGCGGCGATGAGAGTGTTGCCCGTCTCCTTGATCGCCTTCATGTGGCGCGGAGCGATATAGCCCGCCGCTCCGATCAGGGCGAAGTTTTTCATACTCACAGCCTCCAGGTGGGATCGGGAACGATCCCTTTGACATCGATGATGACCGGTTCGCCGGAGCTGATCGAGCGGTAATCGTCCATTCCCAGCGCCTTGAACTGCCGGTGACCGACGGCGACGATGATGGCGTCGTAGCGTTCGCCGCTTTGGAACGGGTCGGCAACGATGCCGTGGCGGTAATGGTGCTTCTCCTCTTCGGGATCGACCCACGGATCGTAGACGTCGACCGCGCACCGGTAGGATTTCATCTCCTCGATGATGTCGACGACTTTGGTGTTGCGCAGGTCGGGACAGTCTTCTTTGAAGGTGACCCCCAGTACCAGAACCCGGGCGTTTTTAATCTTTTTGTCCGCCTCGATCATGCATTTGACCGTTTTTTCGGCGATATATTTCCCCATCCCGTTGTTGATCTGGCGCGCACCGAGGATCAGGTTGGGTTTGTACCCCAGCTCTTCGGCCTTGAATGTGAGGTAATAGGGGTCTACCCCGATGCAGTGGCCGCCGACGAGCCCGGGTTTGAGCTTGATGAAGTTCCATTTTGTCGCCGCCGCTTCGATCACCTCGTTGGTGTCGATCCCCATCGTATCGAAGATAAGGGCGAGTTCGTTGATGAGGGCGATATTGACGTCGCGCTGGGTGTTCTCGATCACCTTGGAAGCTTCGGCGACCTTGATGCTGCTGGCGAGGTAGGTGCCGGCGGTGATGACGCTTTTATAGAGCTCGTCGACTTTTCGGGCGATTTCGGGAGTGCTTCCCGAGGTGACTTTGAGGATTTTTTTGACGGTATGCTCTTTATCGCCCGGATTGATACGTTCGGGGCTGTAGCCGCAGAAGAAATCGACGTTAAAACGCAGTCCCGAAACCTTTTCGAGCTCGGGGACGCACACCTCTTCGGTGACGCCGGGGTAAACCGTACTTTCATAAATGACGATGTCCCCTTTTTTGAGGACCTTCCCGACCGTCTGGGACGATTTGATGAGCGGGGTGAGGTCGGGGCGGTTGCTCTCGTCGATCGGAGTAGGGACGGTGACGACGTAAACGTTCGCATCGGCGATATCGCCGATGTCGCAGGTGTAGCTCAGACGTTCGGAAGCGGCTTTGAGCTGCGCTTCATCGAGTTCGAGGGTACGGTCGTAGCCGCTTTGGAGCTCTTCGATCCGTCTGGGGTTGATGTCGAACCCGACAACCCGGTATTTTTCGGCAAACGCGGCCGCGAGCGGCAGCCCGACGTAGCCTAGTCCGATGATGGAGATGTGAATGTTTTCGGTCGCCATGTGTACTCTGTTTCGTTGTGTTTAAAATAATGCTCATTATAGTCTTTTCGGACTTCATTTATTCTAAAAAAACGGCTGGCCAACGGGGGGCGATCTGGCGTATAATGGCGAAAAGCAAAAGGGGACGGAATGTGCGGCGTGTTCGGGATCATCGGCGATTATTGCCCCCAAAAAGCGCGCGCGGCGCTGGAGCGGATTGCCCATCGGGGGAGGGACCATTGCGGCATCGTCGAAGAAGAGGGGGTGTTTCTCGCCCACCGGCGCCTTTCGATCACCGACCTGCACCCGCGCGCCCGCCAGCCGATGCGGCGGGGGAAGGTACTGCTGAGCTTCAACGGCGAGATTTACAACCATGCGCGGCTGCGGGAAAAACTGGGGGGAGAATGGGAAACCCGCAGCGATACGGAGGTGTTGCTGCGTGCCTACGAAACGTGGGGGATCGAATGCCTGGAACATCTGGAAGGGATGTTCGCCTTCGCCCTGCTCGATGGGGATAAACTCTACCTCGCCCGCGACCGTTTCGGCAAAAAACCCCTCTTCTACCATCGGGGGGAGAGGGGCTTTTTTTTCGCTTCGGAGATCAAGGCGCTCAAACCCTTTCTCCCTTCGCTCAGGCTCAATTCCGAAGCCCTGCATTCGTACCTTTCTTTCCTGGCCCCCGTTCCTCCCCATACGTTTTACGATGGCATAGAGAAGCTCGAAGCGGGGGAGTGGCTGTGCTATGAACACGGGAAACTGACCCGCCGGCGCTATTACAGCCTCCTTGATGCCCCCTCTTCGGCCCTGACGTCGTTCGAGGAAGCGATCGAAGCGCTTGACGAACACCTTCACCGTTCGGTGGCGATGCGCCTCCCCGGCGAAGTTCCCGCCGCCGCGCTCCTTTCGGGCGGGCTAGACAGCGCGATGATCTGCGCCGTGGCGGCGTCGCAGGGGACGAAACTCCCCGTCTTCACGCTCGGCTACGACGAATACGGCGGCTACGACGAGCGTTCCAATGCCGCCCAAACCGCCCGCCACCTTGGGCTTGAACACACCGAAGTAGTGATGTCACGGAGCGATTTCGATGCGCATCTCGATGGGATGCTCGACCATATGGACGAGCCTCTAAACGATCCTGCGGCGCTGCCGCTGTACCTTCTGATGCGGCGCATCGCCTCGGAAGGGTACAAAGTGGTGTTCAGCGGCGAAGGGAGCGACGAGCTTTTTTTGGGATACCGGCAGTATTTCGAATACCTCGATATCGAAAATGCCGCTTCGCTCCATCACAAAAACTGGCTCAAAAAATATTTCCACGCCCATTTTTCGATGAACCGCGAATGGGAATGGTACAAACGGGTATTCGACGATACCCTGCTGTTCCGTACTTCGGGGGAAAAGTTCACCGACTTGCAGCAGAACATGCTGCTGCGGCGTAACGTCCGCGACAACGAATCGCTGCGCTTTTTATCCCCTTACCGGGAGCTTTTTGAACGCAGTTTCCATACCCATCCGGCCCAATGGTACGGCTACATCGATCTGAAACTGTTCGTCGCGGAACATTTCCTCTCCAAGCTCGATCGGGTGTCGATGGCCCATACAATCGAGGCGCGGACCCCGTTTCTCGATCATGCTTTGGCGGAAACGGCCTTTTCGGTCGATCCGTCGGTCAGGATCGGGGAGGGGAAAACGAAGCGGCTGCTCAAAGAGGCGGCACGCCGCTACCTTCCCGATGAAATCATATACCGGAAGAAAAAAGGGTTTTCCAACCCTTACATGGAGTGGCTGATCGCCTCGGGGAGGATCGGCCTCATCGTCGAAGTGAACGACCAGACGGGGCTTTTCCGCCCCGAAGTGGTGGAAAAATACATCGATATGGCGCGCCGGGGACGCTTCAAGCAGCACGTCTGGGGACTTTATGTCCTTTCGCACTGGCTGAAACGGGAGATGTTATAACGTTTTC
The DNA here is from genome assembly GCF_004347735.1 of Sulfuricurvum sp. IAE1. Lineage (NCBI taxonomy): Bacteria > Pseudomonadati > Campylobacterota > Epsilonproteobacteria > Campylobacterales > Sulfurimonadaceae > Sulfuricurvum > Sulfuricurvum sp. IAE1. The sequence continues at coordinate 57,621 of NZ_SLTI01000063.1, forward strand.
TTTTGCTCCATCAGTAAAGCGAGTTCGAGGGTTCCGCTGATGTAATTGGCGAAAAAAGTCATGATCCCCTCGTCGGTTTCGGCGAAATCGCCGCTGTATTTGTTCAAGAGCTGGATGACGCCGATCACTTCCTGCATCGAACTGAAAATCGGGACGGCGAGGATATTGCGGGTCACGAAACCGCTTTTTTCATCGATTTTGACCAGGAAATTGGGATGTTCGTACGGATCGTTCACCCGCTGGGCCGCCTTGGCCCTCACCGTCTCCCCCACGATGCCCGCATCGATGCCGATGGCGATCCGCCCGATGCCGTCGGAGAGCTTCGTCCAGAGCATTTTCGCGTCGTAATCGACGATGAAGATTGAACAGCGTTCCGCCCCCACGATCGCCTTGGCCTCTTCGGCGATGGTGGGGAGGGTATTCTCGATCTGCTCGAGCGAAGAGAGTTTTTTGCCGAAATCGGCGATCCGTTTGTACATTTCCAGGCTCATTCGATCCCCTTTGCCAGCAGTGTCGCTTCGTCGTCGAACAAAATGGCCAGTTCGAGGTAACCGCTGATGTAATGGGCGAAAAAGATCATGAAACGGGCATCTTCGCGGTCGAATCCCCCCTCTTTGTTCAGGAGCTGGAACACCCCGATGATTTGGCGGTTCGAATCGAAAATCGGGATTGAAGCGATGTTTTTCGTCACGAAACCCGTTTTTTTGTCGATCAGGGGGAGAAACCGGGGATCCTCGTAAGGATCGTTGACGAGCAGAGGCTTGCCCTCTTTGACCGTATGGCCGACGATCCCGTCGTCTTTGTGAACCATGATCTTCCCCGTTCCGTCGGAGAGGGTGGTCCAGAGCATCTGGATTTTGGGATTGTAGACGAAAATCGAGCACCGTTCGGCACCGATGGCCTGCTTGGCGTATTCGGAGATCATCGGAAGCCCCTCTTGCAGGGAAGGGCGGTTGAGCAGCGCACGGCCGAATTCGGCAAGCGCGCTGTACGACGGTGCTGGGGTCATGCATGCTCCTTGGGTAAACGTTGGTAATCGTATCAGGACGAAGCTAAAAAAAAACTCAATGGGTAAGACAGAAAAACGGGAGAGACGAAAAATCAGGTTGGGAAAAGACGAATGTCGCCGAAGGAGCTTCGGCCCCTTCGGCGTCGAAAGAATATCTTAGAGGTTGTGCGCTTTTTTGTACTCGACGATCATCGCGTACGCTTCGTCTTTGAGAAGCAGTTTCTCTTTTTTGAGTTTTTCGATTTCGAGATCACTCATCGGAACTTCGCCGTTTTCGGCTTTGGCGATCTGGTCGTCAAGTTCGTTGTGGCGGTCGAAAATTTTCAAAAAGTGGGCATTCGCCGCATCGTTTTGTTTCATATGGGTGATGATGTCGCGGTATTCGTGTAGCATCGGGATTCCTTATCGGATGGATTTTCGAAATTTTACCACTTCTTATTTTAAAATACGCGGAAGGGTGATCCCCTCTTGCCCCTGATACTTTCCGCTTTTGTCTTTATAGCTCGTTTCGCACATTTCGTCACCCTGCAAAAACAGTACCTGGGCGATCCCCTCGTTGGCATAGATTTTGGCGGGAAGCGGGGTCGTGTTGGAGATCTCGATCGTGATGTGCCCTTCGAATTCGGGTTCGAAAGGGGTTACGTTGACGATGATGCCGCAGCGGGCGTAGGTCGATTTCCCCAGACAGATCGCCAGGACGTCGCGGGGGATTTTGAAATACTCCACCGTGCGGGCGAGGGCAAACGAGTTGGGGGGGACGATACAGACGTCGCCGGTGAAATCGACGACGTTCGCATCGTCGAAATGTTTGGGGTCGACGACCGTCGAGTTGAGGTTGGTAAAGATCTTGAACTCGTTGCTCACCCGGATGTCGTAACCGTACGAACTAAGCCCGTAACTGACGACGCCGACGCCGACCTGATCTTCGCAAAAAGGGGTGATCATCTCCTCTTTGAGCGCTTTTTCCCGAATCCATCCGTCGCTTTTAAGACCCATGCTATATCCGTTGTTAAAATAATTTGTGGTAGTATAGCACATCTCTTACCCTACTTTTAGGAGCTTTTTTCGATGGATATGAAACAAATCAAAAGCCTTTTGCAAGAGTTTGACGCCAGTACTCTTTCAAAATTGAAAATCACTCAGGACTCTTTTTCAATCGAACTGGAAAAAAACACGGGTGTCGTTGCGGCACCGGTTATGGCGGCCGCTCCCGCGGCGGTTGCGGCGGCTCCGGTTGCGGCGGTTGCCCCTTCGGCACCGGCTGAAGCGGCGGCTCCGGCGGCGGCCCATACGGGCGACATGATCGTTTCTCCGATGGTAGGGACATACTACGCGGCCCCTTCGCCCGATTCGGCTCCGTTTGTCAAAGTCGGCGACCGCATCAAAAAAGGGCAGGTCATCGCAATCCTCGAAGCGATGAAAATCATGAACGAGCTCGAAGCCGAATTCGATTGCAAAATCGTCAGCGTCCTCGTTTCCGACGGTCAGGCGGTTGAATACGATATGCCACTTTTCGCGGTCGAGAAACTCTAATCATGGCGGAAATCAAACGTATTCTTGTGGCCAACCGGGGTGAAATCGCCCTGCGTGCCATCCGTACCATCAAAGAGATGGGTAAAGAAGCGGTCGCCGTCTATTCGACGGCCGATAAAGACGCCTCTTACCTGAAGCTTGCCGACGCGGCGATCTGCATCGGGGGGGCGCCCAGCTCCCAGAGCTACCTGAACATCCCCTCCATCATCGCCGCCGCCGAAATCAGCGGATGCGACGCCGTTTTCCCCGGATACGGGTTTTTGAGCGAAAACCAGCACTTCGTCGAAATCTGTACCCATCACGGGATCAAATTTATCGGACCGACCCCCGAAGTCATGGTGATGATGTCGGACAAGTCGAAAGCCAAAGAGGTGATGATCGCCGCGGGCGTTCCGGTCGTTCCGGGGTCTGACGGTGCGATCAAAGATATCGCCGAAGCGAAAGTGCGCGCCAAAGAGGTCGGTTACCCGGTCATCCTTAAAGCGGCCGCCGGCGGCGGCGGACGCGGAATGCGCGTCGTCGAAGACGAAAGTTATATCGAAAACGCGTTCCTCGCGGCCGAAGCCGAAGCGATCAGCGCGTTCGGCGACGGTACGATCTATATGGAGAAATTCATCAAAAACCCGCGCCACATCGAAGTGCAGGTGATCGCCGACAGCCACGGCAACGTGCTCCACATCGGCGAACGCGACTGCTCGATGCAGCGCCGCCACCAGAAGCTGATCGAGGAATCCCCCGCGGTCGCGCTGACTCCCGAAGTTCGCGCCGAGCTTCACGCTTCAGCGGTACGTGCGACCAAATACATCAAGTACGAAGGGGCGGGTACCTTCGAGTATCTGCTTGATGCCGATAAAAATTTCTACTTTATGGAAATGAACACCCGTCTACAGGTCGAGCACTGCGTCTCCGAAATGGTCAGCGGCCTGGATCTGATCGAGATGATGATCCGTGTTGCCGAAGGCGAAGCGCTCCCTAGCCAGGAGAGCGTCGTACTGAGCGGCCACTCTATCGAGTGCCGGATTACCGCCGAAGATCCGGTTAAATTCCTCCCATGCCCGGGCAAGATCACCCAGTGGATTGCCCCGGGAGGACGCAACGTGCGGATCGACACCCACGCGCATGCGGGATACATTGTTCCGCCGACGTATGATTCGATGATCGGAAAACTGATCGTTCACGGCAAAGACCGCAACGATGCGATCGAGCGGATGCACCGCGCGCTGAGCGAGTTTATCATTACCGGGATCAAAACGACAATCCCTTTCCATCTCAAAATGATGAAAAACCCCGATTTCGTATCGAACAACTTCGATACCAAATACCTCGAGCGCTACAACGGCTAACGCCGGCGCCCGCTTTTCCTCACCCCTTTTTACTCTTTTTTACGTAAATTTTACAATTTTGCAGTAACCTGATAGGATAGATTATGATTCTTGAATAAAGGGTGTCAATGAAGAACTGGAGTATCTCCCAAAAGGTCCATATTCCGCTTGTGGCGTCGATTGCGATCGGGTTTGTGATCGTACTGCTCAATTACTGGGTATCGGTCGATCAGATCCGCGAAAACGTCTACGCGGCGCAGAGCAAAGAGATGACGACGGTGTACGAAGAGGCGATCGAAGCGAAAAAAAACGTCGGAATCACTAATGCGATCAGCATTTCCAAAAACAGCGCGATTATCGGCGGCCTGGCCACGGGGAACCGTGAACAGACCCTCGCGAGCCTGAAGTCGTTGTCCAAAGAGTTCAAGGAAAATACCAAGTTCGGCAATATTAAAATACACGTCCACGACCGTGACGTGCGGAGTTTCCTGCGGGCATAGAAGCCTGAAAAATACGGCGACGACCTTTCGGGATTCCGTAAAACGATCCTAGCCGTCAAGGAGACGCGCAAGCCTCTGGTCGCAATCGAGATCGGGGTTGCGGGACTCGAGCTTCGCGGGATCGCTCCGATCACGTCCAATGGCGAGTACATCGGCTCGGTGGAGTTCATGCAGGGGCTTAATTCGGTGGTCAAGGACCTGCGCCAGAACTTCGGAACCGAAGTGATCGTCGCGATCGACAACCGACATCTCGATACCGCCAACGAGCTTGAAAAAGCGCCTAAGGTGGGCAGTGCCCATACCCTCGCGGTGAAAGAAGACGTTGTCGACAAATCGTTTCTCGCCGAGCTTGGATCGGCTACGTTCGACCCTGCCTCAGGTCCTTTCGTGACCGAGGGATACTACGTCACCCCCATCGCGATCAGCGATTTCTCGGGCGAGCGTATCGGGTATGCGTTTTCGGGCAAAAAGCTTGAAACGGTCGAAGCGCTCGTGAACGAATCGGAAAATTCGCTTCTTCGCCAGGTCGTGATTATGGCCCTTGTCGACGTCGTCATCCTCTTTTTGCTCATCGCGATCATCCGTCGCGCCGTTACGGGACCGATCGAGCATCTCGATGAGATCGCGCAGGAACTTGCCAGCGGCGATGCGGACCTGAGCAAACGGCTGCGCGTCACCTCGCGCGACGAGATCGGCAAGGCGGCGGAGAGTTTCAACGTCTTTATCGAAAAAGTCGAGGCGATCGCGCGCGAAGCTCAACAGCAGGCGGCCGAAGCCTCCGAGGCCAAAGCCCGTACCGAAGAGCAGGTGCGCAAGATTCAGATGTCGCTCGCACTCGCGCACGGCATGATCGGCGGAACGATCGACAATGCCGGAAGTCTGCGCAACAGCCTCGAGAGCAGCATTGAAGATCTCAACGACGTCAATGCCCTCAATGCCGAAACCGGGGTGGTCGTCGATCAGGTGAGTGCGCAGACCGATGCGATTATGGCGAGTATGACCGACATTACCGAAATGATCAACGACTCGCGGGAGAATTCCGAACAGCTCAACCACAATGTCAGCGAAATCTCCAACGTCATCACCCTGATCAAGGATATCTCCGACCAGACGAACCTTCTGGCGCTTAATGCCGCGATCGAAGCGGCGCGTGCCGGCGAGCACGGCCGCGGATTCGCCGTCGTCGCCGACGAGGTGCGCAAACTGGCCGAGCGGACCCAGAAAGCGACCAGCGAGGTGGAAGCGAACATCAGCGTCCTCAAGCAAAATTCGGTCGGGATGCTCGAAAACAGCGAACGGGTCGAGGAATATGCCGTCGATTCCGCCCGCAGACTCGACGAGTTCAAACAGGTGATGACCCGCCTGATCGAAAACGTCGAAAAAATCAAGCAGGACAACCAGACGATCAGTCACGAGATTTTCACCAATATGGCCAAAATCGATCATATGATCTTCAAGGCGCATGCTTACGAAGCGGGATTCGAAGGGAAATCTTCACACGCTTTCGGGGACCACCACGGATGCGCGCTCGGGCAGTGGTACGAACAGGGGGACGGGAAAACGGTCTTCGGCGGTACCGATGCGTACGGACGCATGAGCGGTCCGCACAAAAAAGTTCACGACGAAATCCGAAAAGCGATGGAACTGCTGGAAAAAGAGAGCGAGGGGCGGGATGAAAAGATCATCGCCTGCTTCGAGGAAGCCGAAAAAGCAAGCCGCGAACTCTTCGCGATACTCAACGACATGGTGAAGGGGTAAACCCCCTTCGCGTCATTCGGGAAGGCGGAGCACCTTGATGTCGGCGCTGAGGCGCAGCCGGGTGAAATAGTCGTTGAGGACCTGGTTCCGTTTTTCGGCCAGGATCGCGTTGGCGATTTCGGGGCGGACCGAATCGAGGTTTTCGGTCACGACGTTGATTTTGTCTTTCATGTAAAACGCCATAAAGCCGTTTTTCCCGTTGGGGAGGATCGGCCCGAAATGCCCTTCGGGGATTTTGTTGAGGATCTGGGCCAGCTGGGGGTGTATTGCCCCAAAAGCGATCGTTTCGTCTTTGCTGCGGACGTTGGGCACTTCGCGCATCGGATCGGCAATTTTGGCCTGCAGCGACTGCTGCGAATCGGCGACGTAGGTCGTCACTTCGAAACTTTCGGGGCGGGAAAACTCATCCAGGTGCAGCTGGTAGTATTCGGCCTCTTCCTCACTCGTGGGTTGACCCATTTTCGAAAAAGCGATGCTCTGATAGAGTTTTTGTCCTTTGAGCGTCTCTTCCACTTTCGTTTTGAGCTCTTTCTCACCGATTCCGCGCACCGTCTGCATCGCGTTTAGAAACTGCTCCACCGAAAGATTGTTCTGAGCCGCCATGCGGGCGATCTCTTCGCTGACTTCGGTCGGGGTGACCGTGATTTTTTTCTCCTGCGCTTCGAGCTGTTCAAGTTTTTTGCGGATCAGGGTGTCGGCACTTTGTTTGGCATTTGTGCCGCTTTGTTTCATCTCCTGTTCGATCTCATAGAGGGTGATCGGGCTGTTTTTGACCAAAACGCTCACGCCCCCGACGGGAGCGCTCCATAAAAAGGTGGCCAACACTGCCGAAAGGGTAAGGGAACGCATCGAATCTCCTGGGTCAAAGTTGTTCTATTTTACCCGCTTTTAACATAGCCTTAACTAAAATCTCGCCATTGTTTCAAAAAGGATTGTCGATGGTTGTGACCAGATTTGCCCCCAGCCCCACCGGATATTTGCATATCGGCGGTTTGCGCACCGCGTTGCTCAGCTACCTGTGGGCGCGACGCAACAACGGAAAGTTTCTGCTGCGGATCGAAGACACCGATTTCAGCCGTAACGACGAAGCGGCGGCGCGTGCCATCGTCGAAGCATTCAAATGGGTCGGATTGGAGCATGACGGGGAGATCGAATACCAGTCTTCGCGCCTCGCGATCTATCAGGAGTATGCCCAGAAGCTTCTGGACGAGGGGAAAGCCTATCGCTGCTACATGTCCAAAGAAGAGCTCGAAGCGCTTCGCGAAGAGCAGACCGCACGCAAAGAACGGCCAAAATACGACAACCGTTACCGCGATTTTACCGGCACCCCTCCCGAAGGGCGCGAAGCGGTCATCCGGATCAAAGCCCCGCTGAGCGGAACCCTCACCGTGCGTGACGGGGTCAAAGGGGATGTCGTCTTCAACGTCGAAGACATCCTGGACGATTTCATCATAGCCCGTGCCGACGGAACGCCGACGTACAATTTCGTCGTCGCCGTCGACGACGCGTTGATGGGGGTCACCGACGTCATCCGCGGGGACGACCATCTCTCCAATACCCCCAAACAGATGGTGGTTTACGAGGCACTTGGGTTTGCCGTTCCGAAGTTCTACCACGTTCCGATGATCCACAACAGCGAAGGGAAAAAACTCTCCAAACGCGACGGTGCGACCGACGTCATGGCGTATAAAGATCTGGGCTACCTTCCCGAAGCGCTGCTTAATTTCCTCGTCCGGCTGGGATGGAGCCACGGGGACCAGGAGATCTTCTCTCTCCCGGAGATGCTGGAACTCTTCGATCCCAGCGACATCAACCGTTCGGCATCGGTCTATAACGTCGAAAAACTCGACTGGCTCAATGCCCACTACATCAAAAACACCCCCAACGACAAGCTGTGCGAGCTGCTTGAATTCCACGGGGTGATGCTGGTCAGCCACGACAAGCGCGAAATTCTCCTCGATGCGGTCAAAGAGCGTTCCAAAACCCTCGTCGAGATGGCGGCTCTCATCAACGAGATCATCAACCGTCCGGCCGACTTCGACGAAGCGGCGATGAAAAAAGCCTATAAGGAGGAGAGCCCCGAAATCCTCCGTACGTTCGCCGCCGCCCTTAAAGCCTCCGAGGCGCTCCATCTCCCCAGCGACTACCACCACGTGATGGATCAGGTGGTCGCGCAGATGGGGATCGGATTCGGCAAAATCGGTCAGCCGCTTCGCCTGGCGCTGATGGGACGCCTGGCGGGCCCGGGTCTGGACAGCGTGATGGCGATCATCGGGCTGGACGAGACCCTCGCGCGCATCGACGCGCTTCTTCAGCGGTAACGAATCTCCCGCAGGCTGGGGGAGAGGTTTCTCTCCTTCGCTTCCTTCACAAACCTTTTCAAGCCTTTTTTCTCTTTTTCGCCGACGCGGTAGCTGATGTAGGTCAGATAATGGGTGATCTGTTTGGGCGTCAGCCCGCTTTTGCGGGCGGCTTCGTTCAAAATGTAGTACGGAATGCGGATTTTGGTTTTGACGAATGCGCGACTGAGGCGCTTGAGCTCGTCGGGGTGCTCATGGGTGCATAAAAGGGCAAAGACAAAAGGGAGCCCCGTTTTCTCGTGCCAGAGCCCGCCCAGATCGGAGTGTTCGCCGCCGCCGTAGTAATAGCGCAGCGCCTTGTCCCCGATCAGCACTTCCCCGTCGGTTCCGAGTATCTGGGAAAGACGGTTGGAGGTCGCCGAATCGGCATCTTTTTTGAGGGTGTTCGAGGGGAGGGAGAGGACGCTCAACACCTCTTTTTGCGCCACGATCCCGACGCCGAAATGGCGACAGTTTTTGGCGGTGATGCTCGAGATGAACGCCGCGTCGATCCGCCGCATGGCAAAATCGCGGTTAAGGGCCGAGGGGACCCCCCGGTGGTAGTGGAGAATCTGATGGAACCGGAGCGTCCGTGCGTAGCGTTTGATAAAAACGTGGAAGGGCAAAAGGTTCAAAAAATCGATTTTTCCGAAGATCACGGGGGTCCCTCTTGTGGAATCAAAAAAATATTATACTAATCCAAGGCTAACAAAGCTCTGTTAGCTCTCTTTCGATATAATTGGCCCCAAACGATACCGCCCAAAAGGGAAATCATCATGGTCACCATCGAATTTCTAGGACCCATCGCAAAGGCTCCGCTGAGTCTTGAGGCCGCATCGCTGCGCGACGTCGCCGATGCGCTGAAAAACGACGCGGATGTTTCGGACTGGCTCGAATCATGTGCCGTTGCGGTCAACGACGCCCTCGTCGCAACGCTGGATACGCCGCTTCAGCCGGGAGACAAAGTGTCGCTTCTCCCGCCGGTTTGCGGAGGCTGATGTGCTCGAACTCTACGACGGTCCTCTCAACGTTCCCGAAATCCTGACCCGCTGGTATGCGGAGGAATCGGCAAACAATTACGGCGCCTACATCCCTTTTGTCGGAACGGTGCGCGAAGAAGACGGTATCGAAGGACTCAGTTTCGACGTCTACGAACCGATACTCGCATCGTGGTTCGATGCGTGGAGAGCCAAAGCCGCTCCGATGGGGGCAACCCTCAAAATGGCCCACAGCCGGGGGGACGTGATGGTACACGAATCGTCCTACATCGCCGCCGTGTTTTCCCCTAAACGCCGCGTCGCGCTGGAGACGATCGAAGCGTTCGTCGAAGACTTCAAGGCTTCCGCGCCGATCTGGAAATACGATCTTAAAAACGGCGAACGCCTCTACGCCCGTGACCGATCGACCCCGATTCAGGGTTCGGGCCTTCTGGGGGGAAAATCGTGAGTATGATCTCGTACGAGACGTCGCAGAACATGCTCTCGCTGCTGGGAGTGGGGAGCGTTCGGAGCGAGCGGGTTTTTCTCAGTCATGCGCTGGGCCGCATTCTGGCCGAGGACATTGTAGCGTCTGAGGATTATCCCGCCCATCCGACCTCGGCGATGGACGGTTATGCGATCCGGCATGCCGATCTGGCCGAATTCGACACCCTTGTAATCGAAGGGGACAATCCGGCCGGTAGCGAAAAAATCGGCAGCGTGATCGCCGGGATGTGCATCAAGACGTTTACCGGTTCGTTGATGCCCGAAGGTTCCGATACCCTGATCCCGATCGAAAACGTACGGGTGAGCGAAGGGGAAATCGTGATCGAAAAACCGGTTCCGATCGGGTTTGCCGTTCGTCCGGTAGGGGAAAGTTACCGCTGCGGTGAAACCCTTATCGAACGGGGGACCCGTCTGGGATTTGCCCAGATCGGTGTCCTGGCGGGAATCAACCGTGTGATGGTGAGCGTCGCGCAGCGCCCGAAAGTGGCCGTATTGGCCACCGGAAGCGAAATCCTCGATATCGGGGAAGAGTCGCGTCATGCCGGGCAGATCCGCAGCTCCAACAGTTATACCCTTCAGGCCCTCATCGAGCAGTCCGGGGGAGAATGCGTTCAGCTGGGAATCGTAGGGGATGACAAAAAAGCGATTGAGCAGCGGTTCGAAGAGGCGCTTCGCTCTGCCGATATCGTCGTGACGACGGGGGGAGTGAGCGTCGGGGATTACGATTTCGTCAAGCATATCATCCCTCGGCTGGGAGCCGATGTGATCTTCAAGGGGGTCAACATCAAGCCCGGACAACACGTGCTGGTCGCGCAGCGCGGCGAGAAATTCATCGTCGCACTCCCCGGCTTCGCCTACTCCTCGACGGTGACGTTCATCCTGTACGCCGCTCCGCTGATTGCGCGGATGAGCGGGGTCGAAAACCCGTTCGAGCCGATCGAGGCGACCCTGAAGACCCCGTTTGCGAAGCGTTCGAACAAAAGCGAATTTGCCGCATGCAACCTGACTTTTTCCGATGGGCGCTACTGGGTCGATTTCGAAGGGAAAAAGAGCGGAAGTTCGGCGATTCTGACCAATCTGCTTGGGAATGCGGGACTGATGATCTGCGGTGAAGAGGACAGCGAACTCGAAGCCGGAACGCAGGTCCGCGTTATTAAACTCTAAAGCGCTCACCCGGGTCAATCCGGGCATCAACGCGTTGAGAAAAGGGCGATGCCCTCCTCCTTTATTTGACGATCTTCATTTTAATCTCTTCTTCATTCACCTTGTCTTTGCGATATTTTACCGCTACGACCTTTTCGGTTTCGTTGATGTACCATTCGGCGATATGCTCATGCTCCAGCGCGTTCAGTTTCTCCATGTCGACCTGATCGGCCGGGAGAAAAAGGTGCGAATAGCGGTGCGGATTGGCCATTTTAAAGGTCCACAGCAGCCACAGCGTCGTGACGACGATGAGTGCCGCCGCAAACGTTTCGCGCCCGCCGTACTGCAGCGCGAGCCCCGCGACCGCCCCCCCGATGAACGTCATCAGGTAGGCAAACCCGTTGGCGATCCCCAGTGCGGCCCCTTTTTGGTGGACGCGGGCAAATTTGCTGATCATCGACTGCACCAGCGGTTCCATCATGTTGAAGGCGATGAAAAACGCCACGACGCCCAGAACGAATTCCCACCCTTTGGTCGCGAATCCCATAAGGGTGAACGAAACGATGAACAAGACGATCGAGACCAGAAAGATTTCACGGGGTTTGTTGTGCTTTTCGCCGAAAACCGCCGCAGGTCCCATAGCCACGAGACCCGCCAAGAGTGCCGGGAGATAGACTTTCCACAATTCGGCCTTGTCCCATTCGAATCCGTAGCCCTTCTGGGTCAGGAGAATCGGGATCAGAACGAACGCGACGGTCATCAGCCCTTTTTGCATCCCGTTGATAATGATCATATTGAGGAGATTCTTGTCGCCGAGGATGTCGCGCGTCGTCGTTTTGGAGTGATAGATATGGCGTATGCGCGGCGGTGTGGGAACCTTGGTGAAGAGGATCACCATCGAAACGATCGCGAGGGCCGCCGTGATCCAGAAAAGGGAGGCGAATCCTGCCTGCGCGGCGATGACGGGTCCAAGCGCCATGGCCGCGGCAAAACTGATCGCAATGGTCCCCCCCATCAGTGCCATCGCTTTCCCGCGCTGCTCTTCGTGTACCAGGTCGCTGATCATGGCGGGGATAACCGCGCCGATCGCGCCCGCTCCCTGGAGAAAACGTCCGATCATCAGGGTATAGATGTCGGTGCTGACCGCACAGATGATCGATCCGACCAGAAAGATCACCAGCCCCAGCAGAAGGGTCGGTTTGCGTCCCAGCCGGTCGCTCATTGTCCCGAAAGGGATTTGGAAAATCGCCTGCGTCAGGGCGTATCCGCCGACGATGACCCCGATCAGAAACGGGGTAGCCCCTTCAAGATGAAGGGCATAGGCCGAGAGGACCGGCAGGACGAGAAAAAGACCGAAAAAGCGCAGGGAGAGAATCGCCGAGAGGGGTAAAACCGTTTTAAACACGTTATGACCTTAGTTCCGCTAAAATTTTTGCCATTATAGTACATTTGCGGATGAGGCGAATCGCACCGCTCTCATCGCTAAGTCTTCTCTAAGGAATCGGAATGAAAATCGTTTTGGCTACCTCGAACAAAGGAAAAGTGCGCGAAATCGTCGAACTGCTGCACGATCGCGAAGTGTTCCCCTATACCGATCTCATGGAAGGGTTCGAGATCGTCGAGGACGGTGAAACGTTTGCCGCCAACGCCCTGATCAAGGCACGCGCGGTCTATGCGGCGCTGGGCGATGCAGACGCCGTCGTGATCGCGGACGACAGCGGGATCAGCGTCGATGCGCTGGGAGGGGAGCCGGGAATTTACAGTGCCCGCTACGGCGGCGAAAACGCCACGGACAAAGATAACCTGAACAAGCTGGTCGAAGCGCTCCGGGCCAAAGGGATCGGCGAATCCAAAGCCCACTACACCGCCGCCATCGCCGTCGTCTCCCGGGAGGGGGAGCGGTGTGTGCACGGATGGATGCACGGCCGCGTCATTACCGCGCCGCGGGGAGAGAACGGGTTCGGATACGATCCGATGTTTATCCCCGAAGGGTTCGGCCAAACGCTCGGCGAACTCCCCGATGACGTCAAGAAAGGGCTGTCACACCGCTCGCAGGCGCTTTCTTTGGCAAAGATCCTGATCGATCAGATCAAATTCCTGAGACGTTAGGCCGGAAGCTCCGTAATCAGATAGAAGAAAACCAACCCGACGACGATCCGGTAAATCGCAAAGGGGACGAAGGTGTGGCGACTGACGAAGGTGACGAACGCCTTGACGGTCGCCAGTGCGAAGATAAATGCGGTGACAAACGCGATCGAAAGCATCGACCAGTCCTCGACGACCATTTCGTTGCGGTGTTTGAGGAGGTCGTAGGCGGTGGCGATCACCATCGTCGGGATCGCGAGCAAAAACGAAAACTCCGCCGCGCTTTTACGGCTCAGCCCCATAAAAAGGCCGCCGATGAGGGTGGCTCCCGAACGGCTCGTCCCGGGAATCATCGAAAGGCTCTGGAAAATCCCGATCGTAAACGCCTCTTTAAAGGTGAGTTCCGAGACATCTTTTCCCGCATCGATCGGTTCGTTCCGGCGGAGGTATTCGATGATCAGGAAGACGATTCCCCCCGCAACGAGCATGATGCTGACCGTTTCGACCCCGAAAAGGGCCTTGATCTGTTTGTAGAACAAAAACCCCAAAACCCCCGCGGGTAAAAACGCGACGGCGATTTTGAACCAGAGCATCCGGTCTTGCAGGAGGCGCTGGGTGTAGAGGAACAAAACGGCGAGGATGCTGCCCAGCTGAATCGAGACTTCGAACGCTTTATGGGCGTTCGTCTGCTCGAGACCCAGCAGGTGCGAAGCGAGAATCAGGTGTCCGGTCGAAGAGATCGGAAGGAACTCGGTCACCCCCTCGAGGGCTCCGAGCAAAAGTGCGTCAAACAGTGTCATTCAAACTCTTTCATTTCTTTTGAGGGAATTTTAGCTTAAACCTCCCCTAACTTCCCTTTGGCTATAATATCGCTATTTTGCACTCCGAGTAAGGATAGACTCTATGTTACTTTTTACCCCCGGCCCAACCCCGGTACCCGAATCGGTACGTATCGCGATGGCGGGCGAAACGCTCCACCACCGAACCCCTGAATTCGAAGCGATTTTCGAACGCACCCGCGCACTGCTGTTCGAGCTTATGGGGATGGATGAGGTCTTGATGCTCGCTTCTTCGGGAACGGGCGCGATGGAGGGGGCCGTAATCAACCTGGCCCACTCCAAACTCCTCTCGATCAACTCCGGAAAATTCGGTGAGCGTTTCGGAAAAATTGCCCTCGCCCACGGGATTGCGAACGTCGAGATAAAACACGAATGGAATACCCCCGCGACCGTCGAGGAAGTAAAAGCGGCACTCGCCGCCAACCCCGATATCGACGCCATCGCGATCCAGATCTGTGAGAGTGCGGGCGGTCTGCGCCACAGCGTCGAGGAGATCGCCGCGGCGGTCAAAGCACACAACCCTTCCATCATGGTGATTGCTGATGGCATTACGGCGGTCGGGGTTGAAAAAATCGACGTAAGCAATATCGACTGTCTCATCTCGGGCAGCCAGAAAGCGTTGATGCTCCCTCCGGGACTTGCCATCATGGGGCTCTCTAACGCCGCCATCGAAAAAATCGGTGCGGGCAAAGGGTACTACTTCAACCTCGCGACCGAGATCAAGAACCAGCGTAAGAATACCACCGCATGGACGGCGGCGACAACGCTGATTATCGGGCTCGAAAGCGTCCTCAACCGTATCAAGGCCGAGGGGGGACTAGAGAAGCTTTACGCCGATACCGCCGCACGCGCGAAAGCGACCCGCGCCGCGATGGAAGCGATCGGGCTGCATCTGTACCCCGCACGTCCGGCCGATTCGATGACGACGGTGGACGATGCGGAGGCCAAAACGATCCGCTCGATCCTCAAAAAAGAGCTCGGGGTCAACGTAGCGGGCGGACAGGACCATATCAAGGAACTGATTTTCCGTATCAACCACATGGGGCTGATCGCCCCGTACGAAGCGGCATGGGTCGTCAACGGCGTGGAACTTGCACTGGCCAAAATGGGCCGCCGCCCTTATGACGGAACGGCCAACCGTGTTTTCAATACCGTTTACTTCGGGCTCTGATCGTTATGGTTTTTGAACACGAAATCCCCGAAGGCTCGAAGCTCTATTTCGCCGGCACGGCCAAAACGAAGCGCCGTATCGAAAATACCGCCAGCGAAGTACTCAGCGAAGCGGGGTTTGAAGAGATCCTTACCCCGTTGTTTTCATATCATCAGCACATGAGTGTCTGCGATCAGCGCGAGTTGATCCGGGTCAATGACAGCGAGAATCATCCGATCAGCCTGCGGGCCGATTCCACGATCGACGTCGTTCGGATCGTCAACAAACGCCTGGGCGGCAACACCGAGCATAAAAAATGGTTTTACATCCAGCCGGTCTACCGCTATCCGGCCAATGAGCAGTATCAAGTCGGGGTCGAGATCATCGGCGAACCGAACCTTTCCGCTGCACTGACGCAGGCGACGCGGATTGTGAAAAAACTGGGGATCGCACCGCTGTTGCAGATTTCAAACATCAATATTCCGCGTATTCTTTCGGAGACGCTCGAACTGGAACTCGATGATTTCCGGCACGTCAACATCGAAAAGTTTCTCGCTCTGAAAATCGAATGGCTGACGCGCCTGGTTTATCTCCAGCACCCCGACGAAATCGATGCGGTTGTCGCAATCGTTCCCGACGCGATCAAAGCGGAGTTGCTCAAAATCAAGGAACTGTGCGCGGAGCTTGATTATCCCAACGTCGTCGTGGCGCCGTTGTATTACGCCAAAATGCTTTATTACGACGAGCTTTTTTTCCGGGTTATCGAAAAAAACGAAACGTATGCCATGGGCGGGCGCTACAAAAGCGACGAAACCGTTTCGGTCGGTTTTGCCATTTACACCGATGCGTTGATCGACGCATTACACCAATAAAGATAGGATTTACATGAAAGCGGATTTAATCGTAGGAATTCAGTGGGGAGATGAAGGAAAAGGGAAAATCGTCGATTTGCTGGCACAGCAATACGACGTCGTCGCCCGCTATCAGGGGGGACACAATGCCGGGCACACGATCGTCGTCGACGGCAAAACCCATGCCCTGCACCTGATCCCCTCGGGGATTTTGAACCCCGACGCGGTCAACATTATCGGAAACGGCGTCGTCGTTTCCCCAGAAGCGCTAATCAAAGAGATGAAGCAGTTTGAGAACCTTCTGGGACGTTTGTACGTATCCGAATCGGCCCACATGATCCTGACGTTTCACACGCTGATCGACCAGGCCAAAGAAAAGCTGCGCGGTGAAAAAGCGATCGGTACCACCGGCCGCGGTATCGGACCTGCGTACAGCGAAAAAATCGCCCGCGCGGGATTCCGCCTCGGCGAATTGCGGGATGTGGAGGCGCTGACTTCGCGCGTTATGGAGTACTTTGTCCAGAACAAAGCGATTTTCGAAGCGCTCTGTATCGAATTGCCATCGCGTGAAGAGCTGGTGGCCGAATTGAACGGCTATGCAGAAAAACTGGTTCCGTTCCTCGCCAACACGACCCAGATGGCGTGGAAAATGATGGATGAAGGGAAAAAGATCCTTTTGGAAGGGGCGCAGGGGACGATGCTCGACATTGACCACGGAACCTATCCCTACGTTACAAGCTCCTCGACGATTTCGGCCGGAGCATGTACGGGTCTGGGAATCAACCCCAAAGACATCGGTAAAGTGACGGGGATCGTCAAAGCGTACTGCACCCGCGTCGGTAACGGCCCTTTCCCGACCGAAGACCACGGTGAAATCGGTGAGAGACTGCGTCAGCAGGGACACGAGTTCGGCACTACCACCGGGCGTCCCCGCCGCTGCGGATGGTTCGATGCGGTAGCCTGCCGCTACGCCAGCCGCCTCAACGGGTGTGACGAACTTGCCATCATGAAGCTCGACGTTCTGGACGGATTCGATGAAATCCAGGTGTGCGTAGGCTACGAAGTTGACGGCAAAGTGATCGACTACCTGCCGATCGATCTTGAAAACGTCAAACCGGTCTACCAAACGTTCCCGGGATGGAAGAGCACCGTCGGTGTCCGCTCTTTTGATGCTCTCCCCAAAGAGGCGCAGGAGTATCTCAAAGCGCTCGAAGCGTTTACCGGAACCAAGATCGGCATGATCTCGACATCGCCCGACCGGAACGATACCATTACGTTATAACGACCGCGACAAGGAGCCGTTATGGGAAAATCGCGTTACGAGCCTCTGGTCAAACTGAAAAAAAAGAATCTCGAAGAGGCCGAACGCGCCCTGATCGCGGCGAACAACGAAGTCGCTGGGGCCAGCCACAGCCTCAACCGCGCTTATGAAATCCTTGCCACCCTCCACCTCCCCCAAAGCGGCTCCGTCCGCGACCTTTCCCAGGCCAAACTGATGATCCGGACCCAGCACGAGACTATCGAACGGTGTAAAACGGCTCTGCAGGAGGCTGAGGAAAAACAGCGTATGATGCGCGAACGGTTTAACGTCTCACGGATCGAATTCGAGAAGTTCAGCTATCTCGAAGTGCAGGAAGTAAACGCCAAGATCAAAAAAATCAAGGCGCAAGAAGCTAAAATGCTTGACGAAATCGGCACACTAACCTATAAAAGAGATAACAAATGAAACCTTTCTGGATCGTATCGATACTCGCATCAGCGGTATTCGCCGCCCCGAATACCAAGTCGTACGAGTGTACGAAAATCTTTGAAGACCGTAAAAACGAACTGCTCGTCGAACTCGAGCGGATCGACGAGCAGCGCCAGTCGCTCGACGCGCTCAAGCGGGCGACCGAAGACCTCCTCCGTAAAAAAGAGGCGATGATCAAAGGGAAAGACACCAAGGTGGACCAGAAACTGGCCGAGATCAAGGCCAAGGAAGCCTCGGTGAAAAAGATGCTCGAGCAGAACAAAAAAGTGCTCGACGAGATCAAGCAGCTCAAAGCCGACAAAGTTTCCCAGACATTTGCCAAAATGAAGCCCGCCGCATCAGCGCAGATTCTATCGCAAATGAGTGCCGACGAAGCCGCCGGGATCATGAGCACGCTCAATACGAAAGTGGTAGGGCAGATTCTGGCGAAAATGGATCCGAAAAAAGGGTCCGAAATTACCGCGAAACTCAAGGCTATTCCCGAACCAAAGCCCTAATCCCACTGCCGCCTAAGCCATTTTAGAGGTGTTTTGGGATAAAATGGCAAAAATTCCACTCAGGGCAGGCAATGAAGGTTTCACTGACACACGTACCCCACATCGCAACGCGTATTGCCGTTGATCTAAGCCGCAGCGGGCTGGTCACGATGACCAAAGGGCTGGAAAGTGCCGCAAAAGAAGCGGAATCGGTCTTGGCTGCCAACATCAAAAAAGAGATGGCCCTCGAAGAGAAAGTCAAAGAGATCGTCAACGCCAACGAAGAGCAGATCGATTTCTACCTTGCCGACGAACGCCAGCTTTTTTTCATGATCAAAAAGAAACTGGCTCCGGAATTCGGCGTCATCCTTTCGTACGAAGACCGTTATTCGGACATTGCCCACCAGATTCTCGACGCCCTTTATGAAGAAGACCTGATCCGTTACGACGTCAGCGAAAACCGGATCAAAAACGTCATTTACGACGCGATCACCGCATCGATCGCCGATACGGCCGAGATCGAATCGGCCGTATTCCAGAAAATCAAAAGCTACAAGCGCCATCTCATTCCCGGGACCGACGAGTTTGAGATCGTTTACGACAAACTCTACAAAGAAGAGCTGGTACGAAGGGGGATCGCATGATGCGCGACGTATGGATTTATCTTGAAAACGGCACTTACCTGCAGGGGAAGAGTTTCGGTGCCGACACCACCGCCGTCGGTGAAATCGTTTTCAACACGTCTATGAGCGGATACCAGGAGATCATCACCGACCCTTCCTACGCGGGGCAGTTTGTGACCTTCACGATGCCTGAAATCGGGAATGTCGGGGTCAATGCCGAAGATATGGAAAGCACCCGTGCCCACTGCAAGGGGATCATCGTCCGTCAATACCAGGCGCGATACTCGAATTTCCGCGCCGAAGAGGCTCTGCACACTTTTCTCGAAAAACACGGCATTATCGGGATCTGCGAAGTCGACACCCGTTTTATCACGAAAATGCTCCGTACTGAAGGGGCGATGATGATGATCGCTTCTACAAAGGTAAGCGACAAGGGCGAACTCAAAAAAATGCTTGAAAGCTCTCCGCGCATCGAAGAGATCAACTACATCGAGGAAGTGAGCACGAAGAGCCCCTACAAACACCGTGACGGCGTCTACGATCCCGTAACGTTCCGCTACAACGACGCCCCTGAAGCCAAAGCGCGCCTTGCCGCGATCGATTTCGGGGTAAAACGCAACATCCTCAACGAACTCACCGAAGTGGGATTCGAAGTGGAAGTGCTTCCCAACACGTTCAATGCAGACGATTTGATCAAGCGCTATGAAGCCGGAGAGATCGACGGCGTGTTTCTCTCCAACGGCCCCGGAGACCCGCTGGTCCTGAAAAAGGAACAAGCCGAGATCAAAAAACTGATCGAGCGTAAAGTTCCGCTGTGCGGCATCTGCCTCGGGCACCAGCTGCTCAGTATCGCCCACGGGTACGATACCCACAAACTCAAATTCGGCCACCACGGCGGGAACCACCCCGTTAAAAACGTCAAAACGGGAATGGTCGAGATTACGGCGCAGAACCACAACTACAACGTTCCCGAAGAGGTACGCGAAATCGCCGACGTGACCCATATCAATCTTTTTGACAACACGATCGAGGGACTCCGCTACAAAACGGGTCCCGTCTTCTCGGTGCAGCACCACCCCGAATCGAGCCCGGGACCGAAAGAGGCCCGCACCATTTTTACCGACTTCCTCCAGCTCGTTCAGCGCTGATTCGGAGCGGCAGCGAACGCCCCATCAGCGATTTCTTCCCCCGGATATCTCCCTGTGTTACTTTTTTTCTCCTTATTCTGTATAAAACCTTAAATTAATCGTTAAGTTTTCATATGGCGAAAAACCTTTAAAAATTTAAGATTCCTTAAATACTGCGATTGCTATTATTAGAGTGTCTAATAGCCTACTTTTGTTACAAAAGTGTTAAGGGCACCTCTAAAAATCGGGTTTTTCGGTTTTTAGAGGTGCCCTAATCAGGCTCTTATGCTTTGAATCTTTAAGGAGGTCGTAAATGGATAATCGTCCATTGGAGTATGATTACACGGTCGCTAAGATGTTTATGCTTACAACTGTGTTACTCGGAATTGTCGGAATGCTTGTCGGCGTTATTTTGGCGTGGCAATTGGCGTTTCCTCAAGTGAATCTTATGCTGGGTGAAGGATTGGCGGAGTACACCAACTTCAGCCGTCTTCGTCCGCTGCACACCGATGCGGTAATCTTCGGGTTTACCCTGAGCGGTATTTGGGCTACATGGTACTATGTAGGTCAGCGTGTATTGAAAGTATCGATGGCGGAATCAAAATTCCTCATGTTCCTCGGCAAACTGCACTTCTGGCTCTATCTGCTGGTCGTCGTAGCGGTTGTCGGTTCACTCTTGATGGGTATCACTACCTCGAAAGAGTATGCGGAATTTGAATGGCCGATCGACCTTGCCGTCGTCGTCGTATGGGTAATCTGGGGTATGAGCATTTTCGGTTTGATCGGTATCCGCCGTGAAAAATCGCTCTACATCTCTATCTGGTATTATATTGCTACGTTCCTCGGTATCGCTATGCTGTACCTTTTCAACAACATGGCGGTTCCGACGTATTTCGTTTCGGGTGTCGGTGCATGGTACCACTCGGTCTCTATGTATTCTGGAACCAATGATGCGCTGGTACAGTGGTGGTACGGACACAATGCGGTTGCATTCGGATTCACCGTTCCCATCGTTGCGATGATCTACTACTTCCTTCCGAAAGAATCGGGCCAGGCGGTTTATTCGTATAAACTCTCTTTGCTTGCGTTCTGGGGTCTGATGTTTGTTTACCTCTGGGCCGGCGGACACCACCTGATCTACTCTACTGTACCCGACTGGATGCAGACTATGGGTTCTGTTTTCTCGGTAGTTCTGATCCTTCCTTCATGGGGTTCTGCGATCAACATGCTCTTGACGATGAAAGGTGAATGGCAGCAGGTAGCGGCAAGTCCGTTGATCAAATTCATGATCCTAGCGTCAACATTCTACATGTTCTCGACTCTCGAAGGTCCGATCCAGGCGATCAAATCGGTCAATGCGCTGGCTCACTTCACAGACTGGATCGTCGGTCACGTACACGACGGTGTTCTCGGATGGGTTGCGTTCATGATCATGGCCGCTCTTTTCCATATGGCTCCGCGTGTTTTCAAACGCGAGATCTATTCGAAATCACTGATGAACACGCAGTTCTGGATCCAGACGCTCGGTGTTGTTCTGTACTTTACGTCTATGTGGATCGCAGGTATTACTCAGGGTATGATGTGGCGTGCTCACGACGAGTTCGGTAACCTTGCCTACTCGTTCATCGATACGGTAACCGTATTGCACCCGTATTACACTATCCGTGCGGTCGGTGGTTCACTCTACCTGATCGGTATGTTCCTGTTTGCGTACAACATGTACAAAACGATGACCAGCGCTCGCCGTGTCGACGAGTCTGAACTTCAAACCGCGTCGCCAATGGGCGCTTAATCAGGAGGGGGAAATATGTTTCACTGGTTAGAAAAACACCCGTTCTTTTTCGCGGTAGCGGTATTCGTCACCATCGCGTTTGCGGGGCTTATCGAAATTTTGCCAAACTTTGCGCAGGCTTCTCAGCCGGTTGTCGGGACCAAACCTTACAGCACGCTCGAACTTGCGGGACGTCATGTTTACATCAAAAACAGCTGTAACGCATGTCACTCACAACTGATCCGTCCGTTCAAATCAGAGACTGACCGCTACGGTCACTACAGCCTGAGCGGTGAATATGCGTACGATCGCCCGTTCCTTTGGGGTTCAAAACGTACCGGGCCTGACCTCATGCGCGTAGGTAACTACCGTACGACGGACTGGCACGAAAACCACATGAAAGATCCTGCGGGAGTCGTTCCAGGTTCTATCATGCCGGCATACCGCTGGATGTTCAAAAATATGGCAGACGTCGATACGGCGTATGCGGAGCAGGTAACGGTTAACAAAGTATTCGCCGTTCCTTACAACCAAGAGATCCCTATGGCTGACGGAAGCAAAGCGAACGTCAAGCTTGCGGCTACGTTGGAAGAAGCAAAAGCAGACGCTCTTGAAGAGGCGAAAGCGATTGCGGCAGACATGAAAGACCAGGATGTCAAAGATGCGGTTGCAGCGGGTCAAATCCCTGAAATCGTAGCGCTTATCGCGTATCTGAACAGCCTGAAATAAAGGGGAGCGGGTGGATATCGGTACGATTCAGGCCTATGCTTACTTTTTCTTCACCGCTTTCTTGGTAGTGGTATTGTATGCGTACATTTATCACCTCTACAGTTCGCAGTGGAAAGGGAAGCGCGACTATGAAAAGTACGGAAATATCGCGCTCCATGACGAGATCGACGACAAACCCGTCGAAGAGATCTCGAAAAACGATGAAAAAAAGTAGGAGGCATAAATGAATAAGACAGTACTTGCCGCTATTGTGATCGTAATTGCAATGGCGGGTGCAACCTACCTTGCTGTCGGTAGTGCCGGCGGTATGGGTGGTGAGGGTGACTGGGTTAACAAACTCGCCGTGTTGGGTGCGCTTGTCCTGGTCGTCGTGACAGCGTTCGTAGTGACTAAATATGTTCGCCAGATGCAAACAGATAAAGCGAGCGGAAAACTTGCGGATGAAAACTGGGACGGGATCGGAGAATATAAAAACGAACTTCCTTTCGGATGGGCGGTTATTTTCCTCGGTCTCAACATCTGGGCAATCTGGTACTTCCTCGCGGGTTATCCGGTTAACGCCTATTCGCAAATCGGTGAATACAATGAAGAAGTAGCGGCACACGACACAAAATTCGAAGCGGAACATGCGAACATGGATGAAGAGACGCTTAAAGAGATGGGCGGATCGGTATTTATCGTACAATGTGCTCCGTGTCACGGTCTTCAGGCAGACGGTATCGACGGCAAAGCGGCGAACCTGAATGTCCGTCTCGAAGAAAAAACAATCAAACACGTGATCAACAACGGTTCGAACAACCAGCTCCTGGGAATGGAAATGCCGATGCCGGATCGTAACGGTTTGATGAACGCCAACACGGGTGCTTTGATTACCGATGCGGAAATTGATGCGGTTGCCAAATACGTTGCCGGCGGTCTCAAAGGGACTGAAGGTGCCGACGTATTTGCCGGAACATGTGCCGCATGTCACGGAGCAGACGGCAAAGGGATCGATATGGTCGGACCAAGCCTGGCCGATTACAATCCGACTCTCGTGGCCAATGTTCTCAAACACGGTAAAAAAGGTGCGATCGGTGCAATGCCGGCATTCAACAACTTGACTGAAGTTCAAGTCAAAGCGCTTGGTGCGTATGTCACCGGCCTCAGCAAATAAGGAGAGTCTTATGGAAAATCGTAGCATTTTTGCATTGGACGGCATCACCGGGATGTTGATCGCAACAGTATTGTTGCTTTCCATTCTCGCTTTCCTCACGGTTTTGGGACTCGGCGCGCAGCAAAACAATGCCGCCAACTTCTACAAAATCGAAAATGAAAAAGAGATCAAGATGATTAGCACCGATAACGCTAAGCATCGGGTCAACGTAGAGTAAGGGGTTTAGTATGGCAAGTATCATGGATAAACTCATCACTTGGACATTGGTGATTTCCGCAGCGGTAACGCTGTGGGCGGTTGTTACGCCCAATCACCTGTTTATCGGGTAAAGGGTAGCGTTTGTTACTCTCGCGAGGGCTGGCGGCCCTCACCCTCATCCTTTTTTCCGCACTTTCTCTCCATGCAGAATTCTTATATAAAGATGATGTTGTCAAAAATCCGGCATTTAGCGAACAGATCAACGCGATCGGCACGGAGCTAAAAGCCAAAACGGGCGTTTCGCTCTACCTTGTCATGGTTCGTGACCTCGACGGCAACCAGAGCATCGCCGACTTCGAAAAGCAGCTGGCCCGGGAAATCAAAGAGCCCGCCGTCATCATGACTTTTATCGAGCTGGAACAAAAAGTCGATATCCTGGCGCGTCCCGTCTCTTTATATGAGCATTTTAACAAACAGCAGGTCCTCAGTCCCAACGCAACGTTTATCGGTGCGGTGGTGAGCGCGGTGATGTTCGCCCGCAGCTACGACGAAGCCAAAGAGCTGATAGCCAACCGCGGCGGTACGATCCTCCCGATCCTGGCCGAAAAAGCCAAAGGGGACGATATCGTCTCAAAATACTCGGTTGCCATGTACAACGGCTATGCCGACGTCGCCGAGCAGATTGCCGCGCATCAGGGGGTGAGCCTCAGCTCATCCGCCGGAAGCGGCAGCAAAAATTTCATCGATATTTTACGCGTCATTTTTTACGGTATCATTCTTTACGCAATTATCCTCTATATTCGGGGAAAATATTTTCGTAAAGAAGGTAAAAAGGATGAATAAAGACGCCGGCCGTAAATGGCCGATTATTATCGCCCTCTCCATGGTCGGCATCGTCGCCGCCTGTGTCGTGACGATCAAAGTCGCTTTGAACAATCCGGTTCAGATGTCAGACTACGGTCTTCAGGGATACCATGATTACGACGCGAACGTCAACAAGATCATCGAAGCGAAAATCGCATTTGACCGCAAATACGATATAGCGTTCCTGACGCCGAAAATCGATGAGAAAGGGACGGTGATCGCTTACCGCGTGAGCGACAAATCGGGTAAGCCGGTCGAGAACGCAACAATCGAAGCGGTTTTGACGCGTCCGGATACGAGAGAGTTCGATATCACCCTCTCTCCTGAAGCACCAAAAGACGGGAACTACACGTTTAAAGCGGTTGATCTGCCCAAACCGGGCCGCTGGGACATTCTGGCCAAAGTCAGCGTCGGCGGCGATACCCGCTATTACAACCTCAAAGCCGATACCCGAAACCCCAGCACGTTCGAATTTTAACGATGTTCTCCCGAGAGTGCGTCGTTTACCCCACCTCCCGATGCATCCGTAACGCGCTGGAATCGGCGAGCGAGGGGATGCTTCCCCGCCACATGAGCATGGGGGAGTTTCTGGGCCGATGCAGCATTGCTCCGGGGCGGATCGTTCCCGATGAAGATCTCCGGCTGCTCGCACTGCACGAAGCGAGCGACTTCAAAGCGTTCGCATCCTTAGAGATCGAACGCAGCTTCTTTAGTTTTATCCAGAACGCACAGTATATTTTCCGCTTTTTCGAAGAGCTCGCCTCCGAGCAGGTCAGCGTCGATACTCTCCGCGACGTCGACGTTTACGGTGAATACGAAGAACACATCGCCATATTGATCCGTCTGCGTGAGCGTTACCGTGAAATCTGCGAGCGAAAGGGCTGGGCGGACCCCATATTCGCCGTTGAGACGATGGATGTCGACACGGCATTTCTGAGCCATTTCGATTCGGTGCGCATCGAGGTGGAAGGTTACCTGAGCCGGCGGGAGATCGATATCCTCAGAGAATGTGCCCGTACGGTCGAGCTTCAGATCGTCTACAACGCGACCCCTTATAATCGTAAAATGAGCTCGCGTCTTGCCGAAATGGGATTCGATATCTCCGAGGGGAAACATTACCGTCTCTCGCTCAGCCAAAACCGCGTTCTCGAGGAATCAGAACTGCGCCAAAACCGTGCGCTCGTATGCGATACTTTCCAAAGCCGCCTCGCGCAGGCGGGATACATCAAGGCAACGGTGGAATCGTTCGTCCTTGAGGGGATCGCACCCGAGAATATCGCCGTCGTGCTGCCTGATGAGTCGTTTGCGCCGATGCTCGGCGCGTTCAACGATGAAGGGAATTTCAACTTCGCGATGGGAAGAAGTTTCGAGACTGCCGAAGCGTACCGCGACGTTGAGAGCATTATGCTTTATCTTGATGAGCCAAACGTCTTGAACCGGGCACGGATGCGCCATGTCGGTGCCGATCGGATCGAATGGCTCAAAACGCGCTGCCCGAAACCTTTTGCGATGGAAGAGCTCGAGGTGCTGTGGGAGATGGTGTCGGAAGACAAAAACGATGATGCGGCCCGGGAGATCATTCAGGAGGAACTGCGCCGCTTTTCCCATTTGGCGCCGGTGCTGGAGAACCTCGATTTTAAAAGTGTGCTGCGCATTTTCATGAACCGGCTGCGTAACCGCACGTTTGATGACGTACGTGGGGGAAAGGTGACGGTCATGGGGCTGCTGGAGACACGCGGAAGTACCTTTGAGGGGGTTGTCGTCGTCGATTTCAACGAGGGGTATGTCCCCCACAAGAGCGACAAAGATCTCTTTTTGAACACCCAGACCCGCAAATTTGCCGGGCTGCCGACCTCGGGTGATCGGGAATCGCTTCAGAAGCATTATTACGCGATGCTTTTTAACCGGGCAAAGCGGGTTGCGATCGCATGCGTCCAGAATGCCGATTCGGTCCCTTCGCGATTTTTGCTGCAGATGAAGATACCGTTGCGAAGCGCGCAGTATCGGTACGAAGAGGCGCTTTTTCCGCCGTTTTCACCTAAAGAGCGCCTCCGATCCTCGTATGCGGGGGAATACGATTTTACCGCCCACCCCCTTTCGGCCAGTTCGCTCAAGAGTTTCCTCACCTGCCGAAGGCAGTTTTATTACCGTTATGTCCTTCACCTCGTTCCCCACGAACTGCCGCGCGATCTTTCGGAAGAACGCGATATCGGCAACGTCCTGCACGCGTCGCTCGAAGCGCTCTATCGCGGGCGTGACGCCTACCGAACCCCCGCGGAGATCAAGAAAGCCCTCGAAGCGTTATGGGGGGAGCATGTCGGCGACGATGCGTTGCAGCGCCATATGAAGCGGCTGTGGCTTGAAAAGCTCGAGACGTTTTACCGTTCCGAAATCCGCCGTTTCGAAGAGGGGTGGCGGGTTGCGTACCGCGAAAAAGAGCTTTCGACGACGATCGAGGGGATCACCCTTGTCGGAAGGGTCGATCGGATCGACATGCGTGAAGGGGCTTTCGAAGTGATCGATTACAAAAGCGGCAGCTATCCCGATGTCGACCGCGAGCCCAGAGAGGAGGATACCGATTACCAGCTCAGCGTCTACGCCTTTTTGGCCGCCACGCTCGGGGAAGTGCAGGGATGCGGCTATTATGACCTTGGGCGCGGCGAGCTGTTCCGGGAGCGTTTTCTGGAGGCCAAAAACGCCCGGCTGCGGGAGATCATGAAAACCCTGGCGGAGGGGAAAACGTGGGACTGGGAGATGTGCGAGGATCTGAGCCGCTGCCGCAACTGCGCCTACGTCTATCTGTGCAACCGGGAGGCGATGCGTGGCGTTTGAACCCTTTTTGGCGTACGAAGCGAGCGCGGGGAGCGGCAAGACCTTCAACCTGGTCGTACGTTACCTGAGTCTGCTGTTTTTGGGAGAAGACCCAAGAACGATCGTCGCCCTGACCTTTACGAACAAGGCGGCCAACGAGATGCTCGAGCGGATGGTGCAGACCCTTGAGCATCTGCACGAGAGGGGGGAATTACAGGCGATCGCCGACGTGTGCGGCATCTCGGCCGACGAGATCCTCGCTCGGCGGCCTGACGTGCTGCGCCGTTTTTTGCACGCCGACGTACAGATTTCGACCATTGACAAGTTTTTCGGGCGGATTTTGCGCAAATTCGCCCTCAATGCCGGAATCATGCCGACGTTCAAGACAACCCAGAACCATCATGAAGTACGGCTTTTGGAACGTTTTTTGAACGAAGTGGAAGTGGCCCGTTCCACCCCGGCGCTGGTGCATCTGTCGATTTTGAGCGAAAAACGGCTGGGTGCACTTTTTGCGCTTCTCTCGCAGCTTTACGCAAAGCACAAGGAGTTCGACCTGAATGCCTACGCCGGCGTCGAAGCGGGGGAAGAGAGGAGCGCGCAGATCATGGAGTACGCCTTCGCCCTGCGTTCGATGCTGATCGCCAAACCCCTGAGCGATCGTTCCCGTGCCACGATGGAGTTTAGCGACCTGGCGTCGTTACTGGAGAAGACGTGGGTCTTCAAAGAAACTCTCGAATACTGGGATTTCAAAAAACATTACGAACCGGCGATGGACGATCTCCTCCGCAAGCTCCAGTCGGCTCTTCAAGAGCATTTCCGACGGCGCGAAGCGCTCTATTTCAAAGAGCTTTTCACCCTTTTGAAGCTCTATATCAAAAGCCGCCGTGCGATTGCGCTGCAAAGCAACGAGCTTTCGTTCGACGACATCACGCTTAATGTCCATACCCTTCTACGTGAAAAGCTGGAGAGCGAATTTCTCTATTTCCGCCTGGATGCGCACCTCAAGCACCTGCTGCTCGACGAATTTCAAGATACCAGCGTGATCCAGTTCGATATTCTCCGCCCGCTGATCGAGGAGCTGCGTGCCGGGGCCGGGGTGAAGGAAGGGGGGAGTTTCTTCTTCGTCGGCGACGTCAAACAGTCGATTTACCGTTTTCGCGGCGGTGTGAGCGCATTGTTTCACCGGGTCGCGGAGCTCTTTGACGTCCGGATCGAGCCGTTGCGGGTCAATTACCGCTCGCGGAGCACGATCGTCGAATTCGTGAACCGGACGTTTGCGGAGAAAATAGCGGGATACACCCCTCAGCAAAGCCCTGAAAAGCTCTCGGGCGGATACGTGGAGACGCTCGTGAGCGCCGATCCGCTCGAATCGCTTCGCGGCTGTGTGGAGCGGCTGATCGATAACGGATCCGCACCCGAAGAGATCGCCGTCCTAACCGTTACCAATAACGACGGGGGGGCGGTGGAAGAGTATCTGTCGCAGCGGGGCTACGAGGTGGTCACCGAAACGACGGCAAAGCTGATTTCGCAGCGAAGCGTGCGCGCGATTATCGAGTATCTGCGCTACTGCTATTTCGATGCACCGATTTACCGCTTTAACGCGGCCGCGCTTCTGGGGGCGGATCCTGAGGAACTGCAGCGTATTCTTCCCGTCGATCCGGTGGAAGCGGCGATCGCGTTTGTGCGCCGTTACGAAATTGCCGACAAAAGCGCATTGATGTTCATCGAGGCGTTGCGGGGGTATCGCGATTTTGAAGAAGCGGTGTTCGAAGTCGATCGGCTCGAAACCGCTTCGCCGCAAAGCGATCTGCGGGGGATACGGATCATGACCGTCCACAAATCCAAGGGGCTGGAATTCGAGCACGTGATCGTCCTAGATCAGCTGGGGCGTCCACGCGCGAAAAACGATTCCATCGTTTACGAATACGACGGTGCGACGCTGGTCGGGCTGCATTACCGGATCAAAGAGCGCGAAAAGCTCGACCCACGTTACGCGCTCGCACTCGAAAAAGAGAAAAAAGCGGCCGAAGAGGACCGTCTCAACGCTCTTTACGTGGCACTCACCCGTGCCGTCGAATCGCTCCATGTCATCGCCAAGGAAAAAGGGTCGTGGTTCGAACCCCTCGGAGTGGTTCCGGCGCAATGGGGGGAACTGCGGCGGCGCGAAACCGCCGCCAAGACGCCGCAGTCGCCGGGGAACCTTTCGTATCGGGGAACGCGGTTCGGCACGCAGGAAGAGGCTGCCTCTCTCCCCCGCGAAGAGGCCTATGATTACGATGCCGCGCAGTTTGGAACGGCGCTGCATTATACCCTAGAGATGCTGGGGAGTTTTTCGGCCGATGCCCTTGCCGACGCGCTGGAATCGGCCCGGAACCGTTACGGCGCGATGCTGCGTCCCGGAGCGATCGAGGAGATCGCTCAAAGGGCCCGAAGGCTGCTGGACGATCCGTTTTTTCTTCGAATCACGCAAGGACAAGTGCGTAAGGAACAGACGTTACGCCATCGCGGCGCGATTCACGTGATCGATCTGCTGATCCGTAACGATGAGGGATGGATCATCGTTGACTACAAATCGGGGCGCGAGGAGGAGGGGAAATACCGCGCCCAGGTTCTCCGGTACGCCGAAGCGGTCGCTGCGGCGACGAACGAAAAGGTCCGCGGCTATCTGTGTTATCTCCTTGCCGAAGGGATCGAATGGGAAAAGTGCTTATAAAAAACTTAATTTAAGCTGTTTATAAGACTAAGCAGGTACAATTGCGCCACTATTTATAGAGACTTTAAAAGGAGGCTCGTGATGAAATTTACAAAAATTGCCACACCAGAGCAAATCGAGCGTAAATGGGTTTTGATCGATGCGGAAGGGAAAACGTTCGGTCGTCTGATGACAGAAATCGCTACCCGTCTTCGCGGAAAAGACAAACCTTATTTCACCCCAAACGTTGACTGCGGCGACTTCGTCGTCGTCATCAACGCGTCTAAAGCGGTAATCAACGGTAACGGCAAAAACGCGACCAAAACATACCACCGCCACACCGGTTACTTCGGTAACGTAAAAAGCGAAAAGTTCGTCGAACTGATCGCGACAAACCCCGAGAAAGTATTCAAACTCGCGGCTCGCGGCATGCTTCCAAAAACGAAACTGGGCCGCGCAATGCTCAAAAAACTCAAAGTCTATGCAGGTGGAGAACACCCACACTCTGCGCAGATCGCTAAGTAAGGATAAACGATGGCAAAAACGTATGCAACCGGCAGAAGAAAAACTTCGATCGCAAAAGTATGGCTTGCTCCGGGTACAGGTAAAATCACTGTAAACGGTCTTTCACTCGACGCTTGGCTCGGTGGTCTGGAAGCGAAAAAACTGCGTGTAACGCAGCCTCTTTCACTGACAAAACAGGACACATCGGTCGACATCACGGCAACTACCCTCGGCGGCGGTTTCTCAGGACAGGCCGATGCGCTTCGTCACGGGATTTCACGTGCTCTTTGTACGTTCGATCCTTCGTTCCGTGCGATTCTCAAACCTTTCGGTATGCTTACCCGCGACTCTCGTGTCGTTGAGCGTAAGAAACCGGGTAAACGCAAAGCGCGCCGTTCTCCTCAGTTCTCGAAACGTTAATCGTTTCCTTTCTCTCTTCGGAGAGAATCCCTCTTTCTTTCTCCTATGATTCTCTTTTTTATCCCTATTTCTTTATCAGTATAATCTTTTTCAAACACAACACAGCTGTTACGCCTGCCGATCGGTTCTTTTGATACCCGGATTGAGAATACCGCGCGCTCAGCGGGCGCGGAAAAGTTTTCGGTTGTACATGTCGTCCAAGACGGTGATAAACGCCAGAAGGTCTTTTTCGAGTTCGGCGTCGTGAGCGGAGGGGTGCAGACGGCCCTGGGCGTAGCGGTAGGTTTCGGCCGCTTTGCCCGGCTGCAGTACGGCGACGCGATCCTGCGAACGCAGGGCAAAGGTATCGTTGAACATCATCAGCGAAATTTCCTGTTTCGCATCGCTGAAGACCGAGTGCCCCAACACCGGATGGGTCAGGTCGGTTCCGATCAGATCAAGCGCCGTGGCGAGGACGTCGGGCTGGGAGGAGAGTTTGTCGAAGGTCTGCGGTTTCAGCCCAGGGGCGACGATCAGGGCCGGGATATGGAACATGTTGACCGGAACGACGTCGTCCCCGTAGACCCGGACGTTGTGGTCGGCGACGACGACGAATACCGTATTCTTGTAATAGCTCTCTTTTTTGGCGAGTTCAAAAAGCCTTCCTACGGCGAAGTCGGCGTATTTGACCGCGTTTTCGACTCCGTATTTTGGTTTGCCCGGTAGAAATTCGATTTTTCCTTCGGGGAGTTCGAAGGGGGAGTGGTTCGAACTCGAAAAGAGGACGCTGACGAATTTCTCGCCTTTGGCGGCGTGTGCTTTGAATTTTTCGTGCGCTTTCATGACGAGGTCTTCGTCGCTGACTCCCCAGGTGCTGACGAAGGTGGGATTTTTATAGTCTTTTTGCTCGATCACTTCGTCAAACCCGTTTCCGAGATACCAGCCGCGCATGTTGTCAAAGCGCCCCTCGCCCCCGTAGATGAAGCTCGATTTGTATCCCAGCGGTTTGAGAAGGGAGGCGACGGTGAAAAAGTCGCTTTGGGATTTGTTGCGTTTGACCACTTCGTCTCCCGCCACGGGGAGCCATCCCGACGTTACCCCGGCCAGTCCCCGGATACTTCGGGTTCCGTTGCTGTAGAGGTTGGTAAAGGCAAGCCCTTCACGGGAGAGTTTTTCCATGTTGGGCGTCACGGCGGCGTCCCCGCCGCAAAACCCGACGAACTGCGCCCCCATCGATTCCTGGATGAAGATCACGAGATTTTTCGGTTCGGCGGAAGGAAAGCGGGTCGGTTCGCTGCGCGTGAACGGTAGAGGCGAGCCCAGCGGGATGTTGAGACGCGATGAGACGCGGGCATAGGCATCGTTCAGGTCCATTTTGCCGTAGCGCTTGAGAATATCCTCTTCCTTGGCATAGCTTTTGTAGGCATAACCGACGCTGTAGAGGGAGTTTTTCGCGATTTCGTTGGCAAGGCGGTTGGTACTGAAGAGGGCATCGGAGATATTCGCGGGGCGGTGGCCGAAGGAGGAACGGATGCCGATGAACAGCACCAGCAGGATCGGAAAGAGCAGCAGCAGCCTCTGCCACTGCGGCGGCTGCATCGCTTCGACGAAACGTCGGGGGAAGAAGCGCACGTAAGCCCATGCGGCGAATCCCATCATCACCCCGGCGAGGGCGAGTTGCAGCGGGTACTCTTTGAGGATCATCGAGCTTACTTCCTGCGGGTATTTGAGATATTCGACGAACAGGTAGTTGGGGCGGACGTCGTACTGCGCGACGAAGGGGAACGTGGCGTTTTCGACGAACAGCGCCAGCAGGAGGAAAACAAGAACCCACCCGTCGATGAGGCGTTTGCCCCATGCCGCTCCGCGGCGGGGCATCGCGGTGAGGATCAGGGCGGGGATGACGAGGATGATCGAGACGGCCATCGTATCGAGTTTGAGACCGTAGAGGAAGCTGAGGAGTGATTCGGCGAGCGTGATGTCGCCCAGACGGTCGAAATAAAGGAGATAAAGCCCAAGCCGCCCCAGAAAAAAGAGGGCGATGAAGAGGAGGTAGAGTTTGAAGAGTTCTTTGACGATCCGCACGTTACGATATCCTGATTTCGGTATTAAGATACAGAGTTATATCATAAAAACAGGTAATAGTTTCAAAGGGTTCCATACACCGTTTCTAATGATTTTCTCATAGTAAAAGCCTATGATTACGGATAAAGATCAGGAGGTTCCCATGCGTTACGCCCTTTTGCTTGCAGCGTTGCTCTCTTCGGCGGTTTTCGCCCGAATCGATTCGTCGGTCAAAGTTCCGGCTCCTCTGCATGAACTCGCCGTTTTCGGCAATCATGCCGCCCATCCGGTCCAGAAGATGAAAGTGCGCCAGCAGCTTCAACGGCTTGCGCCCCTGAGCTGCGAAGAGGTGAAAACCAAACTCTCGGCACAAGGTTTTCGGATCGAGCAGATCGCTCTGCGCGACGTTGCCTCGAATCTGCTGTACGTCGGATGGGGATACGACACTAACGAGAAAGCGGTCAAAGTGTTCGTTGATCCGGCGACCGGCACGGTCGTCCACCGTGAAGAGCGCTCATGATACTTCGGAGTTTTTGGACCGCCGCTTTATTGGCGATTCCCGCGACGCTGGGTGCGATGACGTTTAACGAACTCAGTCGTATCGCTTACGAACGCTCTCTTGAACAAAGCGCGGCGCAGGGGCAACAAGAAGCGCTTCAGCATGAAAAAAGCGCGTACGGTGCATTCGAACCGCTTTATCTGGAAGGGGCCACACGCCGCATCCGTGCCGACGATCCCAGCGGGAATGGGAACGAGTATTCGATGATGGTGGGCATGACCGCAAAAAATCCGTGGGTCAAAGAGGCCAAAAATGCCGAGTTCGATGCCGCCATCCGCAGAGTGCAAGGGGATTCTGAGCTTCGCAAGACCCTGATACAAAGCCGTCTCAAGCACGAGTACCTTTTGGCGGAACTGGCCCGGGAAGAGGCGGAAATCTACCGCCGAAAACAGGAATCGGCCGAACAAGGGTATGCGATCGCGCGGAAAAAACACGAAGCGGGGAGAATATCGCAGATGGAGCTTGTCCGGTTTGAGACCGAGCTCGGCGTCGCCCGCAAAGAGGCATCCGAAGCGCTGATCGCCTACCGCACGCACCAGGATACGCTCCGCGAAATGACCCATATTGATACCGAAATCCGTGTTGACGATCTGTCGTTTCGGTTCGTCGATGCCGGGACTTGGGAAGAAACGATCAAACGCTCGGCGGTGCTGGAGCAGTTTTCACTTGCCGAAAAAGAACTCTCCTCGCAGATCGAAACGCTTCGCCGTTCGACGGTCGAAACGGTCGGCTTCGGTGTGGGAATGACCCGCGAACCGACGCAGCACAGCGTCGATATGCGCGTGAGCATCCCTTTGTCGTTCGGAGCGAAAAACGAGCGCCGTATTGCGGCACTGATGGCGATGCGCAGCGCGGCGGCGGCTCAAAAGGAACTGACCGCCCGAAAACTTTCCATTGCGGCGGAACAGTCGTTCCGAAAGCTCGG
Source organism: Sulfuricurvum sp. IAE1 (assembly GCF_004347735.1). Taxonomy (NCBI): domain Bacteria; kingdom Pseudomonadati; phylum Campylobacterota; class Epsilonproteobacteria; order Campylobacterales; family Sulfurimonadaceae; genus Sulfuricurvum; species Sulfuricurvum sp. IAE1. The sequence continues at coordinate 92,279 of NZ_SLTI01000063.1, forward strand.
AGAGTTACAACGCCTGATCGGGGAGGCTTTGGCGATGCAAAAACGGCATGAAGCCCTTTATGTAATGGCGGCTAGAGGGTTCGAAGGGGGCGTGGTCGGACAATTCGAATACCTGGAGACGAAAAACCGTTTTTACGCTGCTCAGGCCGAAACGCTTCGGCTCAAACGCGATTATCTGGACGAGATCGCCAAAACGGAAGAAAAAGTCGGGAGAATATGGGAATGAAAATTTTAGTGATGGCGCTTTTGTGCAGCGTTGCGGCTTTCGGGACGATCAAAATGAGTGACGCTCAGATCAAAAAACTGGGGATCAGGGCTCAAAAGGTGCAGTCGGTTCAGAGCGACACGATGGGCCCTTTCATCGGGACGTTCGATTATGCCGACGAACGCTCGTCGGTCTATACCCTCAGCAGCGAAGCGACGGTGGCCGGGGTCGTCAAAAAACCCGGGGACGCGGTCAAAGCGGGAGAGATTGTGTGCACAATCGCTTCATCCGAACTTCTCGCGGCCAGTTACGAACTCACCGACGTGCGGCAGCGTCTGAAAATCGCCCGCGAATACGCCAAAAAAGACGAAGCGCTGTTCCGGGAGGGGGTCTTATCGTTGCGTGAAGCCCAAAGAAGCGCCCTGGAGGTATCGAGCCTTAAAGCCAAAGAGGCCGAAGTATCCGGCCGTTTCCGGTATGCGGGAGCCGACAGTCGCCCAAGTGAGGGGATGACGTTTGCCATTCGGGCGAAGAGAACGGGCGTTATCTCCGAAGGGCCCGTCATGGGGGGAGAAAAAATTGCCGCGTTCGTTCCGTATCTGAAACTCTCGGATCCGTCGGTACTCAACGCGCTCATCATGGTTCCCCCAAAGCAGCTCGCTTTTATCCGAAAAGGGGCAGCGGTGAACGACAAAAACGGAAAACGGATCGGGACGATTACCTCGGTTTCGGTTTCGGTCAACCGTATGAACAATTCGGGTGCGGCCGTCGCGCGGATCACGAACCCCGATCCCTCTTTCCGTGCGGGTACGTCGGCGGAGATGTATATTGCGGCGGTTGAAAAAAGCCGCTGGGTGCTTCTGCCTCGCTCGTCGCTGACCAAATACAAAAACCGCGACATCTGTTTTGTCCGGGTTCAAGGGGGATTTGCCCCCAAAACGGTCGAAGTGCGCAAATACTTCAAAGATCACGTCGCGGTAAGCGGCGAGGGGTTCACCCCCGCAACGCAGGTGGTCAGCAGCGGAACCATTTCGCTCAAAGGCGCGCTCGGCGGAATGGGATTTGAGTAATGCTGAACGCCCTCATCGAATTTTCGCTTAAACAGCGGCTGATCGTCATCCTCCTCTCCCTGGCCCTGTTCGGGTACGGGGTCTATTCGTTTCTCAAAATCCCCATTGACGCGTTCCCGGACATCTCATCGACCCAGGTCAAAATTATCATGAAAGCGCCCGGAATGACCCCCGAAGAGGTTGAAAACCGGGTAGTTAAACCTCTCGAAGCGGAATTGCTCGGGCTGGAAAACCAAAAACTCCTCAAGAGCACTTCCAAGTATGCGATCGCCGACATCACGATCGATTTTAACGACGGTACCGACATTTACCGCGCCCGTGCGCAGGTGGCCGAGAAACTCTCTGCCCTGCTCCCCGATCTTCCCAAAGGGGTAAGCGGCGGGATGGCCCCCATCACGACGCCGCTGGGGGAAGCGTTCATGTTCACCGTGGAGGGGAACATCACCCAGTCGCAGAAACGGGAGTTGCTCGATTTCGTCATCCGTCCCGCACTGCGCGGGGCCAAAGGGGTGGCCGACGTGAACTCCCTGGGCGGCGAAGCCCGGGCAATCGTCGTTCAACCCGATTTTCAGGCGATGCGCAACCTTGGGATCACCCTCAGCGCCCTCGAAGAGACCCTCTCGAACAACCTCAAAAACGACGGGGCGGGGCGCGTGGACGCTTATGAGGAGAGTTATCTCGTCAAAGTGCAAAGCGGGGTCCGGGAACCTGCCGAAATCGCCAATATCACGATCCATTCGCACAACGGGCCGATCCGGATCGGCGATTTTTGTGCGGTCGAGGAGGGGGCCCGGACCCGGCTTGGTTACGTTACCAAAGACGGAATCGGCGAAGCGACCGAGGGGTTGGTGTTGACGCTCAAGGGGGCGAACGCCCAGGAGACGGTCACGCAGATCAAACAGCGCCTCGAAGCGCTCAAGCCCCAGCTCCCGGAGGGGATCGAAATCGTACCGTTTTATGACCGCAGCGAGCTGATCGAAAAAGCGGTTTCGACCGTCTCGAAGGCACTGGTCGAAGCGATCGTTCTGGTCATAGTGTTGCTGATGCTCTTTTTGGGTGATATGCGGGCGGCGATCGCAGTGAGCGTCATATTGCCCTTTTCCCTCGCGATCGCTTTTGTAATGATGAAATATTTCGGTCTCAGCGCCAATCTGATGAGCCTGGGCGGGTTGGCCATCGCCATCGGGATGCTCGTTGATTCGGCGGTCGTCGTGGTCGAAAACGCTTTCGCCAAACTGGGGGAAGGGGAATCGTCGCTGCCGAAACTGCACCAGGTTTACCGTGCGACCAAAGAGGTTTCCGCCGCCGTTTTCAGCGGTATTTTGATCATCGCGGTCGTTTTTCTGCCGCTTCTGACGCTCGAAGGACTGGAGGGGAAACTGTTCGCCCCGGTTGCGATGACGATCGTTTTCGCACTCTTCGGATCGCTGCTCCTCTCCCTCACGCTGATTCCGGTGGTGTGTTCGCTCGTCCTGAAAAGCACCCCCCATGAAGAGACCCGTTTGGGCCGTTTTTTCAACCGTCTCTACGCTCCGCTGCTCGATTTTTCCCTGAATCGCAGCCGGACGCTTTTTACCGGAGCGGTAGCCTTTTTGGTGGTAAGCTTCAGCTTGTTTTTGTTCGTCGGGAAAAGCTTCATGCCCACCCTGGACGAGGGGGACATTATCCTGGGGGTCGAAACACCCCCTTCTATTTCGCTCGAAAAATCCAAGGAGCTCAACCTCCAGATCCAAAAAGCGATTCTCCGGCACGTTCCCGAAGTCAAAAGTATCGTCGCGCGGACCGGTTCGGACGAGCTTGGGCTTGACCCGATGGGGTTGAACCAGACCGACACGTTTATCACCCTCAAGCCCCAGGACGAGTGGGAAGCCGAATCGAAAGAGGAGATCAAAGAGAAGATTCAGGCCGCTCTGGTCGATTTTCCGGGGATCAGCTTCGGGTTTACCCAGCCGATCGAAATGCGTGTTTCGGAGATGCTCACGGGGACCCGAGGAGACCTCGCGGTCAAGATTTACGGCAACGACATCCAAGAGCTTAACCGCCTCAGCGAGGAGATCGCCGATACCCTTTCGGGGATGAACGGGGCAACGGAGGTGTTTACGACGCTGAACGAGGGGGTCAACTACCTCACGCTCAAACCAAACCGGATCGAATCGGCCAAAACGGGAGTCGATTCTGCCGAGCTTGGACTGTTTTTGAAAGTCGCGCTGGAGGGGGTCAGTGTCGATGAATTGCCGATCGGAAATGCCAGGATTCCGGTCATCATGCGGATGAATCCCGAAATCGCTTCGGACATGGAACGCTTCAAGGCCCTGGAACTTCCCATGGCGGAAGGGTTTGCGGTTCCGATTGCGAGTATTGCCGATATCCAGACGAGTGAAGGGGCGCTCAAAGTCGACCGCGAAAACGGCGAACGTTTCAGTACCGTCCGTTCCAACGTCGAGGGGCGCGATTTGGTCGGTTTTGTGGAGGAAGCGAAAGAGAAAATTTCCCAAAACGTCCGTCTCCCCGAAGGATACCGGATCGTTTACGGCGGCCAGTTCGAGAATCAGCAGCGGGCGGCGGCCAAACTGATGATGGTCATCCCGCTGTCGATCGCGGTCATTTTCCTGATCCTCTTTTTCACGTTCCGCTCGGTGCCGGTTACCCTGCTGATTTTGCTGAACATCCCGTTCGCGGTTACCGGAGGGGTGATTTCGCTGTTCGTTTCGGGCGAATACCTCTCCGTTCCCGCCTCGGTCGGATTCATCGCCTTGTTCGGGATCGCCGTCCTCAACGGGGTTGTCATGGTGAGTTATTTCAACGCCCTGCTCAAAGGGGGATGCGGTATCGAGGATGCGGTACGTATCGGTGCGATGCGGCGTCTGCGCCCCGTATTGATGACCGCATTTATCGCGGCGCTGGGGCTGTTGCCGCTGCTGTTCGCCACAGGGGTGGGCAGTGAGGTACAAAAACCGCTGGCTATCGTCGTTTTGGGAGGATTGGTCACATCGACCGTCCTGACGCTACTGATCCTGCCGCCGGCATTCAGACTCCTCTATGAAAGGACGCACCGATGAACCTCAAAGGGCTGGACATCTATTTCGAACTGGAATCCAAAGACGTGCTGGTTGATTTTTTACTCTCCAAAGGGTATGATGATTTTTATTTTTTCCCCTGCAGCCGCTATTCGGCCGGGGCATTGCTGATCAATGCCCAAGAACAGGTGAGCGCACGTCGCGAATACGGGCTGTTTCGTCTTTTTCTCCATGCGGACGCGGCGCAGACGCTCGCGGATGACATCAAAAGCTCGCTGAAAAACAAGAGCATCAAAATCTTCGTTCGCGAGTGTGAGGAACTGTAACCATGCGTATATTGATCGCCGACGACGAAAAAGAGCTGTTGGAGCTGCTGAAAATGTCGTTGGAAAGCGAGTGGATCGTCGATATCGCCTCGAGCGTCGACGAAGCGAAAGGGTATCTTGATGCGTTTCATTACGCCGTTGCGGTTTTCGACCGGACGTTCGAGGGGGCTGATCGGGTCAAAGAACTGATTTCGTATGCGAAATCGGGTCATGCGGGGACGGCGGTTCTCGTACTCAGCGCTTTGGGCGGAGTTGACGACAAAGTCGAAGGGTTCGGATACGGCGCCGACGATTACCTTGAAAAACCGTTCGACATCAAAGAACTCCGTGCGCGCATTGCTGCCCTTTCCCGCCGTTTCGCGGTTCGGAAGCTGACCATCGAGGGGATCGAGATAGACCCTGACGCCGAAACGCTCAAACGCGAGGGCGAAGCGGTCGTTCTGAGCAAAAACGAGCAGGCCCTTTTCTTTTACCTCCTCTCCAAAGCGCCGCAGGTGGTATCGCGCGAAGAGATCCTCGACGCGCTCTACGACAACCCTCAAAACATCACCTCCAACGCCGTCGACGAACTCGTGGCGCGGATCCGCAAAAAACTCGATCCCAAAGTGATCAAAACGGTCAAAACGAGAGGATTCGTCATTGAACACGGCCTTTAATACCCTAAAGTTTAAAATCGCCTTTTTGTTTTCGCTGCTGATCGCGATCGCCTTTGCCGTGAACTGGCAGGTCGCGGCGCGGACGATCCACAGCGAAAAAATCGAAGACCTCGAACAGGTGCTCAACCATCTGCTCATCGAGAGCCGGGACGAATACCTGATCGTCCCCCCCACGCCGCAGAGCGACCTGCGTTTTCTCCACGCGATCCCGCACAACGTCCTGATCTTGAAAGATTCCGAAGCCAGCCACGTCCGTTTCCGTGTGGCTGCCGCCCCTTATGCCCCTGAGGATACCGAAGTGAGCGCTTCCGTGGCACTTTCCAACGGGATGTTTCTCAGCGTTATCAGCGACCACGACAAGATCGATGCGGCGGTGGCGAGATACGGCGCGAAACTGGCGGCCCGCTATCTCGTCTCGCTGCTGTTGATCCTCTCGGTCGGTTATCTGTTGCTGGAGCGTTACATGAAACCCCTCGCACTGCTCGCGGAGCGGGCGCGCGGCTGGAAAAGCGGCGATTCGTTCGAACTTCCCCTCGATAATCCTCCCCGGGAAATCGATGAGCTTTCCCGTGCGTTTTCCACACTCGTCCATCGTCTCGAAACCTTTCGTATCAAGGAAAAAGTCCTTTTCAAAGAGATGGCCCACGAACTCAAAACGCCCATCGCCCTCATGCGCGCGCGGCTGGATGTTTTCGAAGGGAGCGAACGGATTTCAAAAGAGAAGATCGTCTCCGAGCTGGGAGGGGATATCGAGCGGCTGATGTCCGAGCTTAAAAACGTTCTGTTTTTTGAAAGTACCGATTTCGAAGACTCCTCGCCGTTTACAATCGATGAGGTCCTCTCCGAAGTAATCGCCAAAGTCGACATCCTGACCCGGCGACGGCATCTTGCGATCCGCATAGAAGGGCAGGGCTTTGACCTGCACGCCCCCCGCAAACTGTTCGTCAAGCTGATGACCGCCCTGATCGAAAACGCCCTGACCTACGCCAAAGAGGGGAGTACGATCATAGTCGCGCTCGACCCCGAAAGCAGGAGCATCGCCCTGACGAACGAAAAAGGGGGCGAAAAATACCTCTTCAGCTCCCGCATAGGTCAGAAAATGCTCGACCGTATCGCTCGCGAGATCGGGATTGAATACCGGATCGAAGAAGACGTAGAACGCTATCGTATCCGCCTTTTTATCCGTTAACCGACTGTTAGCCGTCGATTAGCTCTCCATTGTCCGGAGGCTGTTTAGAATACCTCTTTTTAAAAGAGGAGCAATCTTTTGTTTTCCAGAACGTACAGTAGCAGGGCCGTGATTGTCGGGGTATCACTGTGGTGGGTCATCGCGGCCAATTTTTCCTTTTTCCGGCATGTTGTGGAAGTTTATCCGCTTACCCGGGCCTCGGCGTTGGAGCTGTTTTCGGTCGCTTTGGTGCTCTTTGCAAGCAGCGTACTCATATTGACGCTGTTGACAAACCGCTGGGTATTCAAACCGTTGGTTATTCTCATGTTGATGGTTACCGCGGCGGTCGCTTATTTTATGGACACATACGACATCGTTGTGGACAGTCACATGATCACCAATGTGCTTCAGACGAACGCCAGCGAATCGGCCGATTTGCTGAGCGTGAAGCTGGCCCTCTATCTGGTGTTGTTGGGAGTGCTCCCGTCGTGGATCGTCTATCGCCTCGACGTCATCTACCCGTCGTTTCGGAAACAGGCACTCGAAGACGTCAAAACGCTTGGAATCGTATTGGGCGTGGTGATTGTATGCCTACTTGCATTCAGTCCGTTTTACACCTCGTTTTTTCGCGAGCATAAACCGCTCCGTTTTTATGCGAACCCCTCGTATTACCTCTATTCGGTCGGTAAATACGTTTCCAAATCATTTTCACACGATTATACGGGGTTGAAAATCGTCGGAGAAGATGCGAAAATACCCGCGAGCGACAAAGATCGCGAGCTGGTGATCCTCGTCGTCGGGGAGGCGGCCCGTTGGGACCATTTTTCCCTGAATGGCTACAAACGCGAAACGAATCCGCTGTTAAAAAAAGAGGAGATCATCAACTTCTCCAATTTCAGTGCGTGCGGTACCGAAACGGCGGTTTCGGTGCCGTGCATGTTTTCCTCGCTGACCCGGGAGAATTACGAGGGGGGGCGTGCCGAACATACCGAGAACGTTCTGGACGTTTTGTCCCATGCGGGGGTTAACGTTCTGTGGCGGGACAATAACTCTGATTCCAAAGGGGTTGCCCTTAGGGCGCAGTATGAGGATTTCAAATCCCCCGACAAGAACCCCCTCTGCGATGTCGAATGCCGTGACGAGGGAATGCTTTCCGGGCTGCAAGCGTATATCGATGCCCATCCCAAAGGGGATATCGTCATCGTTTTGCACCAGATGGGAAACCACGGTCCGGCCTACTACAAGCGCTATCCGAAATCCTTCGAGAAGTTTACCCCGGTCTGTAAAAGCAACCAGCTTGAACAGTGTACACCACAGGAGATTACCAATGCCTACGACAACGCTATTTTGTACACTGACTATTTCCTTTCGCGCGTCATTGCGTTTCTCAAACAAAACGATGAAAAATTTGAAACGGCGATGTTTTACGTGAGCGATCATGGTGAATCGCTCGGAGAAAAAGGATTATACCTTCACGGCTTTCCGTACGCGATCGCCCCTGAAGCACAGACACACGTTCCGGCCCTGATGTGGTTTGGAAAGAATTTTGCGATCGATAGGGCGACGCTGCGAAAAAAAGCGCAGCAATCCTATTCCCACGATTCGTATTTCCATACGGTTCTTAATTTTACCGAAATCGACAGTAAGGTCTACAACCCTGAATTGGATATTTTGTATGGCGTCCACTAAAAACATCTTGCTCACCGCAACGCTTCTTGTATGGGTCATCCTCTTTTTCGGATGGAATCCCTCCGTCGATGTGTGGGTCCAGAACCACTTTTACGATCCGCTGAATCATCGATGGCTGATTGTGGAGGGGGAACGGCCTTGGCTCGATTTTATTCTGTACGACGGTATAAAAAAGCTTTTGATCGTTATCTATTCGGCGCTTTTGCTGGTTGTCCTTTTTGGATACAGAAAAAACTGGGTCCAGCGTTACCGCAGGGCGATCATCATTCTGGTACTCTCAGGTATCCTCGTTCCCTCGGTCGTGGTGGGATTGAAAACGCTGACGAATGTCCCCTGTCCTCGTGACTGGCAGATGTATGGCGGCGAATATCCGCATGTCGGGGTACTGGATTCCTATCCTGAAAACTTTTGTCGGGAACACCGTATCCGATGTTGGCCTGCCGGTCATGCCAGTTTCGGCTTTTCGCTGTTGGCACTGGTTTTTGCCTTTAGACGCAAACGGGCCAAGATTCTTGCACTGATCGGCACAATGGGGATAGCATGGAGCATGGGAATTTATAAAATTCTCAAGGGCGACCATTTTCTCAGCCATACGATAATCGCGATGATTATGGGATGGCTGATTATCCTTCTTATCGTCCGTTTGATCGATCTCCTGCAGCGTGGCAGGCGTGTTCAATGAAATTGAACGTTTTACCCAATTAATTTGATTTGACCCGTCCCATCGTTCCCCGATACAATAAGTCCTACTTATTTTAGGAGAATACCCGGATGAAAACGATCCTTGCCTTATCGGTTTCGGCGCTTTTGCTATGTGCCGGAGCCCACGCCGCAGAACACCATCAGCCCCATTGGGACTACGACGCCCACGGGCCCGCGCACTGGTGCGACTTCAGCGCAATCTGCAAAGACGGAAAAGCCCAGTCCCCGATCGACATCAAAACCTCCGAGACCGTTTCGATCGCCCCGTCGCACGTCATCAAACTCAACGAAAACGTCCAGGCTTCAAGCCAGATCGTCGATAACGGCCACGCCATCCAGGTCAATGTCGAAAACGGCGGGAAAATAACCGTCGAGGGGGTCGATTATCAGCTGGTGCAGTTCCATTTCCACGGCAAAAGCGAAGAAAAAATCGACGGCAAACAGTATGATCTCGTTGCCCACATGGTACACAAAAGCGCGTTCGGGAACCTTCTTGTCGTCGGCGTCTTGTTCGAAGAGGCTAAAGAGCGCAACGCGATCCTCGACGCCGTGATCAAAGGGGTCGGAACCAAAACCGTCCTCAACCCTGCCGCGCTTCTGCCAAAAGAGAGCGGCCGCTATTTTCATTACATGGGTTCGCTCACGACCCCTCCGTGCAGCGAGAACGTCCGCTGGTACGTGATGAAAGAGATCCAGAGCGCCACACCCGATCAGATCGCGGCAATGCGTAAATTCTACGACCACAACTACCGCCCGGTTCAGCCGCTCAACGGCCGTGTCGTCGAATCGAAATAGGTTTTGCTATAATCTCACCCAAAAAGCGGGTTGAGATTGAAACTTTTATTCCTCCTCATCCAAAGCGTCTGGCTTGCCGCCGCGACGCTTCACCTGAGTGCCTCGTCCAATCCCGCACGTCTCAATCCCCTCATCGCCACCGATTCGGCCAGTTCGTCCATCGCCGGATTTTTGTTTAATTCGCTCGTGAAATACGATGAAAGCGGGACAAAAATCGTCGGCGACCTCGCCGAATCGTACCGTTTCATCACCCCGACGCTGATCGAGTTCAAGCTCCGACGCGGCGTGCTATGGCACGACGGAGCGCCCTTTAGCGCCCGCGACGTCGCTTTTACCTACGAACTGATCCGCTCCCCCAAAGTGATCACCCCCTACGCCAGTGATTTCCGGATCGTCAAATCGGTGCGGATAATGGATGAATACACCCTGCGCGTCGCTTATGAAAAACCCTATTTTAAAGCATTAGAGATATGGATGATGGGGATCGTCCCGCGTCATATCCTCGAAAAAGAGGGTGACGTTATGGGGAGCCGCTTCAACACGGCTCCCGTCGGAACGGGTCCTTACGTACTCAAAAAACTGGAGTTCTCCAAGCAGATCGTTCTGGAGGCCAATCCCCGCTATTTCGAACATCCGCCCAAAATCGGGAAAATCGTTTTTCACGTCATTGCCGATCCGATGACCCGCTTTTTGATGCTCAAATCAAACCGGATCGACGTCAGCTCTCTTGAACCCATGCAGTACGAACGCCAGTTGGACGGGGCGTTTCATAAACGTTTCAAAACGCTGGAACTCCCTTCCCACAGCTACACTTACCTTGGGTTCAACCTGCGGCTCAAAAAATTTCAGGACCCCCGTGTCCGCGAGGCCCTCTCGCTTGCCATCGACCGCAAAGCGCTGATCGACCTGCTCTTCCTGGGGCACGGCAAAATCTGTACCGGGCCGTTTCTCCCCGGAAGCAAAGGCTATAATGCGAAGGTAAAAGCCCCGAAGCGGGATCTGGCCCGCGCCAGGGCACTGCTCAAAGCGGCGGGATATGATGAGAAAAATCCCCTTTCGTTCGAAATCGCCACCTCCAATTCCAACATGATCCGCCCCTACGCCGCCGAGATCATGCAGCGGCAGCTTGCCGAGGTCGGGGTTCGGGTGAGTTTGCGGGTGATGGAATGGCAGGCTTTTTTGAATACCGTCGTCGCCCCCCGGAAGTTCGATACGGTGCTACTGGGATGGGCCCTGTCGCTCACCCCCGATCCCTACGCGCTGTGGCACAGCGACAGTGACGTTCCGGGGGGATTTAACCTCGTGGGGTACCGTTCGTCCAAGACCGACCGGCTGATCGAGGAGATGGAGGGATCGGTCGACCCCGAAAAGATCGCCGCGCTGCAACGGCGTATTTATGAGCGTATCGCGCACGACAACCCTTATCTTTTTTTGGTGGTGCCCAATGACATCAATGTCTACAGCCGCTCGATTCGCGGCATCAAACCCACCATTAACGGGATCTGGGAAGATTACATCGACTGGGAGAAACAGTGAACACTACGATACTTTTTGATCTTGACGGAACCCTGATCGATTCGACCGAGGCGATCGTCGAGAGCTTCCGCCATTCCCTGGCGTGCCACGGAGACGTCGGGGAAGTTTCCGAATCGCACATCACCTCCCAGATCGGCCACACACTCGAGACGATGTTCGCCGCGGTCGGGGTACCCGATGGGCGGATCGCGGCGCATGTCGAAACCTACAAACTCCATTACCGCGAGATTTCCCGTTTCAAAACATTCCTGCTTCCGGGGGCAAAAGAGGCGATCGAAGAGGCTGCGGCGTTTGCGCGGCTGGGGATCGTCACGACGAAAACGGGGCTTTATTCGCGGGAATTGATGGAGCATTTCGGGGTCATGGAATATTTCGAGGTGCTGATCGGGCGCGAACACGTCGAGAACCCAAAGCCCCATCCCGAACCGATTTACAAGGCGCTCGAAGCGATGAAGCGTCCAAGGAACACCGCATGGATGATCGGCGATACCCGGCTCGATATCGAAGCCTCTGCCCGGGCCGGCATCGGATGCGTCGCCGTGACAAGCGGATACGATAACGCAGAACAATTACTAACATTAACGGATATTATACAACCTGATGCCCTCGAAGCGGTCCGTTTTATCGCTGCACGGGGCTGAAAGTAACACTTTTCCTTTCCGCGTTTCCCTCCCATAAAGTGAAAAGCTACATTTAAGAGCAACTTTCATAAAATACACGCATTGATAAAAATCAACTTAAAACTTAAGTCATGAGGGAGAATTCATGCTAGAGATTCGATGGCACAGTCGAGCCGGACAGGGTGCCGTAACGGGCGCAAAAGGTTTGGCCGACGTTGTATCCACCACCGGTAAGCATGTTCAGGCATTCGCGTTCTACGGTTCAGCCAAGCGCGGAGCGGCGATGACGGCCTACAACCGTGTCGACGACAAAGTGATTTTGAACCATGAGAAATACATGAGACCTGACTATGTTTTGGTCATCGACCCCGCTCTGGTTTATGTCGCGGACATTACGGCGAACGAAAAAGAGGATACGATCTATATCGTTACGACGCACATGAGTACCGAAGAACTGATCGCTTCCCAGCCGAAATTGGAAGGGAAAAAAGTTTATACCGTCGACTGCATCAAAATCGCCCAGGAGACTATCGGACGCGCGATCCCCAACACGCCGATGCTGGGCGCTTTGATGAAAGTATCGGGAATGTACGACATCGAGTTTTTCAAAGAGAGCATGGTCAAAGTTCTCAAAAAACTCCCTCAAAAAATTATCGACGCCAATATGATCGCGATCCAACGCGCGTATGATGAAGTGAAATAAGGAGCACATGATGGAAAAAAAAGGATGGGATGGATTCGAAATCGGTGCCATGCTCCGATCGTTTGACGGGGCGACACGCGATATCGCGACGACGCTTCCCGAAAATCGCCCTTATTCACAGTCGAACTCGTTTACCGCGAGCGTTGCGGACTGGCGCATCGAGAAACCTTTGTTCAACAAAGACTACTGCATCGACTGCCAGTTTTGCTGGGTTTACTGCCCGGACATGTCGATCATCTCGCGCGACAAAAAAATGGTCGGTGTTGATTACGACCACTGTAAAGGGTGCGGTATCTGTGTGGAAGTCTGTCCGACGAATCCGAAATCGCTCTTGATGTTCCCCGAACAAAAAGACGAAGACGCAGCACTTGCCGAATGGCCTCAAAAAGATAAAAACGCTAAAGCAGAAGAACCAAAGGAAGACTAATGGCTGATACAATGGAACTACGCGACATTGAAGTCTGGGACGGTAATATGGCCGCGAGCCAAGCGCTCCGCCAGGTACAGGTAGACGTCGTTGCGGCTTACCCGATTACCCCGTCGACTCCGATCGTTGAAAACTACGGAAATTTTACGGCAAACGGCTATGTAGACGGCGAGTTCGTCATGGTTGAATCCGAGCACGCGGCGATGTCCGGCTGTATCGGTGCGGCTGCGGCCGGCGGACGTGTCGCTACGGCGACCTCTTCTCAAGGGTTTGCCCTGATGGTCGAAACGCTTTACTCGGCATCGGGGATGCGTCTGCCGATCATCCTCAACGTTGTCAACCGTGCCCTGGGCGCACCGCTCAACGTTAACGGCGACCACTCGGACATGTATCTCGGACGCGACAGTGGATGGATCCAGCTTGATGCCTACAACCCGCAAAACGCGTATGACCTGAACTTCATCGCGTTCAAAGTGGCCGAAGACCACGACGTGCGTCTTCCGGCGATGGTTCACCAAGACGGATTCATGACGTCGCACACGGCTCAGGGCGTTGCGACCCTGACCGACGAAGCGGCTTATAACTTTGTCGGCGAATTTAAACCGATGAACGACATGCTCGATCTCGACCACCCCGTCACCCACGGGGTACAGACCGAAGAAGACTGGCACTTCGAGCACAAAGCGCGTCAGCAGCATGCCCTGATGACGGCGGTTCTGCCGAAAATCCAGGCGGCGTTTGACGAGTTCGAAAAACTCAGCGGACGCAAATACAACATCGTCGAAACCTACAACATGGAAGACGCCGAACTCGCCGTCGTGTGTATGGGTACGTCGGTCGAAACGGCCGAAGAGGTATCCAACGAACTGCGTGCGAAAGGGATCAAAGCCGGTGTCGTGGGCATCCGCGTGTTCCGTCCTTGGCCTCTCGAGCAGATCGCCGCGGCCCTTAAAGGGGTTAAAGCGGTTGCCGCGCTTGACCGTTCAAGCCCGCACGGCGCGATGGGGACTCTGTACAACGAGCTTGCCGGTACGCTTATCAACAGCGACACCAAAGCGGTACTGACAAACTACATCTACGGTCTGGGTGGACGTGACCTGACCAAAGCCCACCTTGTCGGGATCTTCGAAGATCTCAAAGCAAACATGGACGCAGGCAAGCCGACGACTCCATTGCAACAATACATCGGTCTGCGCGGACCGAAACTCGCGTTTTTCTAAGGAGTAAGCGATGTCAGAAATGAAAAAAATCAAAAACCTCAAAGAGTTTTCGACCTCTGCTGACCGTTTCGAAGGGGCGAACCTCCTTTGTCCGGGGTGCGCCCACTCGATCATCGTGCGCGAAGTCCTCAACGCGACCAACGACGATCTGATCCTTTCGGCATCGACGGGTTGTCTGGAAGTCTGTACGGCGGTTTACCCGTACACTTCATGGGACGCTTCGTGGATCCACATCGGGTTCGAAAACGGTTCAACCGCGGTTGCCGGTGCCGAAGCGATGTACAAAGCGCTGAAGAAAAAAGGGCGCCTGAAACAGCCTGAGCGTACGCCGAAATTCGTTGCTTTCGGCGGCGACGGCGCGACCTACGATATCGGTTTCCAGTGGATTTCAGGCTGTTTCGAGCGCGGACACAACATGATGTACGTTTGTTTGGACAATGAAGTCTACGCCAACACCGGAGGACAGCGCTCCTCTTCTACGCCGATCGGTTCGTCTACGACGACCGCTCCTGCGGGCAGCGTAAGTTACGGCGAAAAAATGAACAAAAAAGATATGCTGGCCATCATGGCGGCGCACGGGGCTCCTTACGTCGCCCAGGTCGCTCCGAACAAATGGAAAGACATGGTCGCTAAAATCCAAAAAGGTTTCGCGGCGGAAGGCCCGGTTTACATCAACGCGATGTCGGCTTGTACGACCGAGTGGAAATTCGCTCCCGAAGATACGATCGCCGTATCGGACCTGGCGACCGATTCACTGGTTTTCCCACTGTACGAAATCATCGACGGTAAAGAACTCAACATTACTTACCGTCCGAAAAACATTATTCCGGTTCGTGACTATCTCGGTGCCCAGGGGCGTTTCAAACACCTCTTCACCAAGCAGTACGAACACATCATCGAAGAGTGGCAGCGCCGCGTCGATGCGCAGTGGGAATACCTCCAGCGCCGTGAAGAAGCCCGCGTCTAAGACGCGCTTCTTCCCTTCCTTTCTTTCTGCATTTGATTCCCCCTTTTTTATTTTTGGAACCTTCTTTGCTTTAAAACGGCAAATACCGTTTATGGAAAGCGCATCATGTATCGTATGACTTACAACCACAAAGGCATCACCGGCTGTTCGGCGCGGGGAATTGCAAAACGCAACACCAAAGAAGAGCTGCTCAAACTGGCCGAAGAGCTCAAAGATTCCATCTGCAACATCGACATTCGCCCGATTGAAAACTACAGCGAAAAGAGACTTCCGCTCGAAGTGTTCGCCAACACGAAAGAGATGCGATGAGCCGCTACTTTCTGGTGATCGATGCGGGGACGGGAAGCATCCGTTCCATTATTTTCGATACCCTGGGCAATCAGATCGCCATCGCTCAGTACGAATGGGACCATGTCGCCGAAGAGGGGGTGAACGGATCGATGGGATTTGATTTCGTCCGCGGCTGGGAACTCGCCAAGCGGTGTATCCGTGAGTCGATCGCCGCGGCACGGATCGAAGCTTCGGCAATCGTTGCGGTTTCGGCTTCGAGCATGCGCGAGGGGATTGTCGTTTACGACGATCAGAAGCGCGAGATTTGGGGAATCGCGAATGTCGACAGCCGGGCGGGATCGGAGGTCGCATTCCTCAAACGTCACGATCCGTTTTTGGAAAAAAGGTGTTACGCAAGCAGCGGGCAGACTTTTGCCCTCTCGGCCGCTCCGCGGCTGTTATGGCTGAAAAACAACCGGCCCTCATTGTACGAGCGTGCCCGCTATTTTACGATGATCAGCGACTGGATATTGTTCAAACTCAGCGGCGAACTCGCTTCGGAACCTTCGAACGCGGGAACCGCCGGGGCCTTTAGCCTGATGCGGCGCGACTGGAACAAAAGCGAGTTCGAGCAGTGCGGTCTCAAAGATCTTTTCGTCCCGATCCGCGAAAGCGGGGAAGTTTTGGGGAAAGTGAGTTCGCAGGCATCACAGGAGACGGGGCTAAGCAGCGAAACGCTCGTCGTCATGGGGGGCGGTGACGTCCAGATCGGAACGGCGGGGCTGGGCGCCTCGAAGCTCGGTGACGCGGTGGTGCTCGGCGGAAGTTTCTGGCAGCAGGTGGTTAATATACCCTCGGATGCTGCGCTTTCGGATACGATGGAGTTGCGCGTCAACCCCCATGTGGTACGCGGGATGTCCCAAGCCGAGGGGATCACCTTTTTTACGGGGCTCGTGATGCGGTGGTTCCGCAACACGTTCGGATGCGGTAAAAGCTACGCCGAACTCGAAGCGCTGGCGTCATCGGTTCCGCCCGGCTCTTATGGTATTGTCCCCATCTTCAGCGACCGGATGAACTATGGAGAGTGGATACACGCCTCGCCCTCGTTTTTGGGTCTTGGGCTCGATGAGAGCAAATACAACGTCGCTTCTATGTTTCGCTCCCTTGAAGAAAACGCGTGCATCGTGAGTGCGATCAACCTTGACAATATCAAGGCTTTCAGCGGCGTTTCGCCGACGTCTCTGACGTTTGCCAGCGGTGCGTCGAACGGAACTTTGTGGTCGCAGATTCTGGCCGACGTGAGCGGGCTTGAGGTACGCGTTCCGGTAGTGAAAGAGGCGACGGCACTTGGGGTCGCGATGGCGGCGGGGATCGGAGCCGGAGTGTACGGCAGCTTTGAAGAGGCTGGAAAGAACATCGTCAAAATCGAACGGGTATACGAGCCGGACACGGCAAACCATGCACGTTACGCACAGATGAAGGAGAGATGGCTCAAAGCCTACGCCAAACAGATGGAGTTGGTTCGCGAGGGGACGCTGGAGCCGATGTGGAAGGCTCCTGGGATATAGCATGCAACCGTGCACGGGCTTTGTGTTGAAGACGGAGTGCCCTTTAGGTGAAACGCACTATAATGATTAAAACCCGTACGCCTTTTCATCGAGCAGGTCGAGCTCTTCGGTGTATTTGTCGTCCACGTACGGCTCGTAGTGCGATTTGTAATAGGCGTAATGCTCGGTGTGCTTGTGCCCTTCGAGCGCTTCCTCGTTTTCCCACGACTCGATAGCAAAAAATTTTCTCGGGTTGACCTGCGACTGGAAGATGTAGTAGAACAGGCAGCCGGGCTCTTTAAGGGATGGGGCGACCATGTCTTCAAGCAGCTTTTTGACCGTTGCGATGTGTTCTTCTTTGGCGATGAACGTCACTTTTTTCGTAATTTTCATAATCTCATTCCTTTTAAATTTTGATTGAATCCGCTTCTGCGCAGCTACACGCCGCCGAACGGGTCAGGCTCACTGGGCGTTTTTCAGTTTGGCCTGCTCCAGTTCCCAATATTCCATCTGAAACATCTGCGCGAGGCTGAGCGATTTCCATCCGCCCAGCTGTTCGGCCGAGAGGATTGCGGTGATCGTGTGCTTGACGATATCGCCGATAATGCGCGACTCTTTTTCGTCTTTGCCCAGCACGACGATGCCCACCCCTTTGATCACGGCGTAACGGGGGGCAAGGTCGAGGCAGATGTGCTCCTGCGAGGCGTTGGCTTCAAAATAGGCTTTATAGTCTTGCGCAAATTTCGAAATCCCCTCGGCGATATCGCCATCGATAATGGCGGGGAAAGGTTTGATCCGGATAACGTGTTCGGGGGTCAATCCTCCCTTTTTGACCAGGGCATCGAGATCTGGGAGGATGCTGAACAATTGGGCACGCGGCGAATCGATCATCAGGGGGAAAAGTTCGCATCCCCGGAGTTTTGCCGCTTCGGCGGCTACGGCGCGGGGGATATCGGGATCGCTTTTCCCCTCGCAGTCGCCGCAGGCGAGGGTGACGCGCTCGGCCAGATGCGTTTCGGCGACGGTGACGATATGGATCATCTTCTCATAGGCGCGCTTGGCATCGTCATCAAACGTAAAGACGCCGTGGTGCATCAGTATGATCCCTGAGAGGGTATTCCAGTCGACGGTTCTGGTGATTTCGTAGATGTGTTTCGCCAGCTCGAACCCGGGCATCACGTAATCGACGATGAGCATGTTTTCGCCGTAGAGCTCTTGTACCAGTGCTTTGCCCTCCGGGGTATTGGTGAGGGTCACGACCGCGTCGGCATGGGTGTGGTCGACGTAGGCAAAGGGGATGATGGCGTGGAGTATCGCTTCGATCGAGGGGTTGGGGGCGCTTTGGTCCGCCATCGCTTCACGCTGCTCTTTGACCATCTGGGTGTCCGAGAGGGTTTCGCGTTCCGCCATTGCGCACAGGGTTCCCAGATCGACCGGGGAAAATCCCGGTTTTTCGATCGTATCGAGATTCCATCCGGACCCTTTGACGTAAAGGGTATCGCCGATTTTCACGGAGGTATTCCCGCCGCCGTGCAGGACGAGATCGCTCTCCTGCCCCAGCAGCCGGGAGGTATAGACCCGCATCGCAAGGGGGTCGTTTCGGTATTGAACGGCGGTAGCGTCGTCGAAAAGGCTTTTCATAGGGTTACACCTTTGGTTTAATCCACGAATTATAGCGATGCAATAGTGAAATATGCTACTATTACCCCCAATAAAGACCGAATTTAAGGATACCTATGCCGCTACTTGACAGTTTTTGCGTTGACCACACCATTATGCCCGCCCCGGCCGTACGCCGTGCCAAAGGGATGAAAACCCCCAAAGGGGACGATATCACCGTTTTTGATCTGCGCTTTTGCCGTCCGAACGAAAAAACCCTCTCGCCCGAGGGGATCCATACGCTCGAACACCTCTTCGCGGGGTTCATGCGCGATCATCTCAATTCGGATAAAACCGAAATCATCGACATCTCTCCGATGGGATGCCGCACCGGGTTTTACATGAGCGTGATCGGTACTCCCAGCGAAGAGGAAGTTGCCGACGCGTGGGAAGCGTCGATGAAAGACATCCTTGAGGTGAAATCCCAAAACGATATTCCCGAGCTCAACATCTACCAGTGCGGGACGTACAAAATGCACTCGCTCGAAGACGCCAAGGCGATCGCCACCGATGTATTGCGCAAAGACATCGACATCATGGACAACGAAGCGCTCAAACTTGATCTCTCCAAGGTAAACGGCTGATGATCCTCCTTTTGCCTCTCAACGGGGACGATACCCAGGAATCGGAGCTGACCGGCATCCTGAACGTCCGATTCTGGGCCACGGTCGAGGTGGAAGAGGGCCGTGTCGTCGAGATCAACTTTTACCCGGACCGCTCCGGGATCGAGACCCCATGCGATGCGGTCATCGTCATGAACAATTACGAGCCCGTGATGGAGTTTCTCGATCAGCAGATGATGGTTCTTGTCGCCCACACGCAACGCACCATCGACGATATCGTCGAAGCGTATCTCTTCCGCGAATTGCACGATTTGTCACTCTAACCCGATCCGTCCATGATCACGTCGCTGCTCCATCCCACCCCCCATACGAAAATCATGCTGGCAACCAGCCATCTGGATACTCTTGGGGAGGAGCTGGACCGTTTCCTCTCTCCCTATGAGGGGCGGATCGACCTTTCGCTTTTTCCCGGGGAACACCAAAGCTTCAGCCTCGCCACCTTTCACAAAACGTTTTCGATCAAAGACTACCGCTCGCCCGCTGGGGGCGTTCCGCGCGATTACGCCGCCGTGATCGTACAGGATGTGCTGCACAATCACGAAACCCCGCAGAAATTTTTGCAGCTTGCGTACCGGACACTCCTGAACGCTTCGGAGATCATCATCGTCCAAAAAAACGGCTCGATGGAGATTGCCGAGGTTGAAGCGCTCCTCGATGAAGCGGAGTTCCGCGCGATCAATGCGATCGGCGGCCTGATTGATGGGCATGAGGTGATTGTGGGGAAAAAGATGCACATGTGGGGTAAAGGGCTATGAAGCGATGGGTGCAAAGCGACGACGGCAGCTATACCGCGTATAGCAGCGAGTACGACGAACACTACCACTCGACCAAGGACGGGGCGCTTAACGAATCGCTCAAAAAACATATCGAGCCCGCTTTTAAGCTGCATGCGCAAAAAGAGCATCTGCGCATCATAGACATCTGTTTCGGGTTGGGATTCAATACGCTTCTGAGCCTCCATTACCGCGATGCCTATTATCCCGATACGACGCTCGAAATCTATTCACCCGAACTTGACGGCGATCTGGTCGCTTCGCTGGTCGATTTTCCCTACCCCGAAATATTTGAACCGTACCGAAACATCATCACCGACATCGCAATGCTCGGCGGTTATGAGGACGAGCGGACGCAGATCACCGTGGAGATCGCAGACGCGAGGGTAGCGATACGGGAACTCTCGGGGGAGTGGGACGTCTGCTACCAGGACGCGTTCAGCCCGCAGACCAATCCGATGCTGTGGACGCGGGAATATTTTGCCGATGTGGCAGGGCTGATGGGGGAGGAGGGGGTCGTGACGACTTATTCGACGGCGCTGGCCACCCGATTGGCTTTACATGAAAACGGATTTCACGTCTATCTCAATACGGGCAAGGGGTATCGTAACGCGACGATCGCTTCACGGCGAGAACTGGCCGGGTACACGAAAGTCGATATGGCACACAAGATTGCCTGCAACCCCGATGCACGGAGCCTTAGCGACGAAAGTCCGGGTCTTTGAAGCGGTAGTGCTCGATCAGGTGGCGGAGGCGGTTCCCGTTGAAGCGCCAGAAGTGCTTGGGATCGAATTCAGGGTGTGATGTCATGCGCTGAAAGAGGGCTTCTTCATCCAACCCCGGCTCATTTCGATCGCACTCGACCATGATCCGCTCGAGCAGCTCCACCGATTCGGGGGTCGTATCGTCGTCGCTGAGGCGTCGGACCGGGAGAAAAGCGTACAGCTTCCAGACGGTGAGGATCACTCCTCCGACGAACGATCCCAGCATAATCCATTCGAGCGGTTTCATGAATATTTCCTTTCTCCCCCGCAAGGGGCAAGCTTTAGCGCCATAGCGGCCAGCGTAGACGAAGGGATTTTATTCCTTCGTCGTTCAAATTAGTATAAAGAATGGATGCGGTCGATGTCGTCCCAGCTCATCCCTTTGGGCTTCGAAGCGCTCAGGATGTGGCGGATGTATCGCGCGAAAACGTCCGTTTCGATGTTGACGCGGGTCCCTTTTTTATAGGTACCGAAGAGCGTTTCGCGCATCGTGATCGGGATGATGGTGAGGCGGAAGGCATCTTCGTATACGTCGTTGACGGTGAGGCTCACCCCGTCGATCGTAATCGAGCCCTTGGGCGGGATCAGCGGGATAAACCCGCTATCGACCTCAATGATCACGTCGTAGCTGTTGCCGTTGTCGGTAATGGAGCTGACGGTACCGATCGTGTCGACGTGCCCCTGGACGATATGCCCCTCGAACCGGTCTCCCATTGCCATTGCCGGTTCGATGTGTACTTGACCTGAGAGTTTTTCGGTCGCGATGTGCTCAAGGGTTTCGGGGGAGAGTTCGACGGTAAAGCCGTCGTTTTCGATGCTGACGACCGAGAGGCAGGTGCCGTTGATTGCAATCGAATCGCCCAGTTTCGGTTTGTGGCGCGCTTTGAGTGCAAGGCGGTTGGCGCTGAAGTTTTTGACACTCGCCATCTCCCGGATCAATCCCGTAAACATGAAACCCCTTCGTTAAAATACTATTTTACCCTCTTCCTGCAAGGAACGGATAATTTGTTTGGCTTTTTCGTGGCCGTTATAGGCCGCTTTGCGGCACCATTCGAGTGCGGCGTCGTGGTCTGCGTCGCACCCGAGCCCCTGATCGTGCATCAATCCGAGGTTGTACTGCGCTTCGGGGAGGTTCATTTGCGCGGCGCGCGAAAAACAGACGAAGGCACGGGCATAATCCTGCGGGACGCCGTGCCCCTCTTTATAAAGGACGCCGAGGTTGTTAAAGGCGTTCGCGTTCCCCCGTTTTGCCCCCTCTTCGTACCAAAAGGCCGCTTCGGAGAAATTCTGGACGCATCCCAGTCCCCGCTCCAGGCTCAGTCCCGCTTCGTATTGCGCCTGGGGAAATCCCAGGATCGCCGAACGCAGGAGCAGTTCGTGCGCTTTGAACTGGTCGTGCGCCACCCCCGCCCCGTCGGCGTACATCAGGGCGAGGTTGTAGATCGCCGCGGGTTCGTCGTGTTCGGCCGCCTGAGAGTAGAGGGCGAACGCTTTGTCGAGCGAGGGTTCGGTCCCCAGCCCTTTTTGGTACATGTATCCCAGCGATGCCACCGCGGTGGGGTTTCCCTCCCGCGCGAGTGCCTCGAACCGCGTCAGCGCGGCTGCGTAATCGCCGTTGTTGAAAGCTTCCAATGCATCGTGAAGCATCGATTCGCTCCTTTGCGTTTTTCGGGATTATAGCGGCGCACCCTTAACGGCGCACCTTCCGGTGGCTCCGCTGTTTTTCCTTAAGGAGGGTTACAACATCTTTGAGCTCCTCTTTTTTCTTGAGCAGCTCGTCGCGGATCATGTGCTCCTCGTCGCCGTCGATTTCGGGATCGTACTCGACGGGTGAGGGGTCGTAGTTTTTCAGCATCTCTTCCAATGTCAGGGGTTTGTCGTTTTTCATGGCAATCGCTCGTCATCAAAAGGTTTTCTTAATTCTAGGCTATTTTTCCTTTGGATTTTATAGGTTTCAACAATCAAGGTTATAATTGCGTTCAAAGAATGTAGTAAAGAAGCACAATCATGCAATATGACGTAATCGTAGTCGGCGGAGGACACGCCGGAATCGAAGCGGCCCTGGCCGCAGCCCGGATGGGACACAATACCCTGATGGTCTCCATCCTTGCCGAACAGGTGGGAGCGACGAGCTGCAATCCCGCCGTCGGGGGACTGGCCAAAGGGCACCTGGTACGCGAACTCGACGCCCTGGGCGGGGAGATGGGGCTGCTCACCGACGAAGCGGGGATACAGTTCCGGATTCTCAACATCACCAAAGGGCCCGCCGTTCGCGGAAGCCGTGCCCAGATCGACATGGACCGCTACCGCGTCATCGCGCGCAACACCATCCTCACGACCCCCAACCTGAGCCTGATCCAGGAGACCGTGACGTCGCTGCTGATCGAAGACGATACCGTCGTGGGGGTACAGACCCATCTGCTCAACGAATACCGCGCTTCGCGGGTGATTCTTACGACCGGGACGTTCCTCAACGGAGTCGTTCATATCGGCGAAGTGACGCAGGAGGCGGGGCGGTTCGGAGAATTTGCCGCCAAAGGGCTCAGCGATCAGCTCCGTTTGCTGGGGGTGAACGTCGGGCGGCTCAAAACGGGGACATGCCCCCGCGTCGACAGTTCCTCGATCGACTTTAGCGTGATGGAACTCCAAGACGGCGACGAGCTCCCCGCACCGTTCAGTTTCCGGACCGACCGCGAGGCGTTTGCCCGTACCAAAAAACAGCTCCCCTGCTACATCGCCTACACGAACGAGGAGACCCACAGCCTGATCGAGGGGAATTTTCACCGCGCCCCCCTCTTTACCGGACAGATCGAAGGGATCGGGCCGCGCTACTGCCCCAGCATCGAAGACAAGATCAACCGTTTCCGGGACAAAGAGCGTCATCACCTCTTCATCGAACCTCAGACGGCGGAGAACACCGAGTGCTACATCAACGGGATGTCCACCTCGCTTCCCCCCGACGTGCAGCGCGCCATGATCCATTCGGTCCGCGGGATGGAGAATGCCAAAATCGTCCGATACGGCTATGCCATCGAGTACGATTACGTCGACCCGACGGAGCTTCGCCATACTCTCGAGACGAAAAAGATCCGCAACCTCTATTGCGCCGGGCAGATCAACGGGACCACCGGATACGAGGAAGCGGCCGCACAGGGGCTCATGGCCGGGATCAACGCCAGCCTCAGCCTGCAGGGGAAAGAGCCGCTTGTGCTGCGCCGTGATGAAGCCTACATCGGCGTCCTGATCGACGATCTGGTCACCAAGGGGACCAAAGAACCTTACCGGATGTTTACTTCCCGCGCCGAATACCGGCTGCTGCTGCGCGAGGAGACCGCCGATCTGCGTTTGGGCAAATACGGTCACGCGCTGGGGCTCATTTCGGACGCTCAAATGGAACGGATCGACGCGAAACGGCGACAGATTGAGGAGGGGTTGGCACTTCTGGAAGAGACGGTCTATACCCCCAACAAAGAGTTCCTGGCCTTTTTGGAAGAGATCGACGAAGAGAAAATCAGCGACAAACTCGCCGCGACCCAGCTCGTTTCGCGTAAGACGTTCGACGAGGAGAAACTCCTGAAACTGTTCCCGCAGTTCAAAGAACTCGACCCCTACATCGTCGAGCAGATCCTGATCGAGGCCAAATACGCCCGTTACGTCGAAAAACAAAGCGACGACATCAAGCGGATGGAGTCGATGCTCCACATCGCGATCCCCTCCGATTTCAATTTCGGCTCCGTTTCCGGACTCTCTAAAGAGATCGTCGAAAAACTGGAAAAATTCAACCCGCCTACGTTGCAGGCGGCATCGCAGATAAGCGGGATCACCCCCGCCGCCCTCGACATCCTGCACATCTACATCAAAATGGCCTGTCAAAAGCAAAAAAGTTCGAGAATGACCACTAAAGATTGATAATGAAATCAATAAAGTTTGAGAATAGGCTTTTTTAAATGGCAAAGTCAAAAGAGTTGATTCCAGATTTTATGATGGACAATCCGGACGATTCTTTTATGTTTCTAATGCCCACCGGATATAAACCGGATCTGATCGAGGACATCGGTAATAGTTACTTCAAAGTTATCGTCCAAAACCTCACTAAAAAAGAGCTCTTTGAGACTCTTATGCCTCCCGAAATTTTTTTTACCCACTACCGATTTCATCAATCCTACAAGAATGGGAAAATTGATAAGTCTCAAAAAAAGAACGATAATCTTTTGGAAGGCATGATTGCTATAAATACGGAGTTGGGTCAGGACCGTTATGATGTTCGATTAGGCAATATCTTGAGCGATAAGTTGATTGGCCGGCTCATAGGATGGAAATACACCTATCTGGAAAAGGCCAAGGAAATCACATGTTGTCTGATCGATTTAGAATCGGTCAAGTTGATCATTCCCCACTATGCGATAGCGAGCTACTATTACTTCCGATCCACGGTACTTAGAGAAGCCGCATTGCGTTGTAAAATAGATGATATTTATCTACACGTTGAATGTAATCCTGATGATGCTTCGATCGTTCTCCCGTATTATGTCACGGAAGACGATGCCCCTTTTATTCACCGTTTCTTATGTCAACCAGATGCCATCGAAGCTTTTGAACGGATTGGGACGTATTTGCTGGCATATATTAAAAAATACAAAACCGTCAGAAACGTGGCGGAACATCTTCCTATCAAAGCCAAGTTTCCTCAAAGAGGGCAATTCTCTATTTCCGCACGATATAGCTCGTTTTACGATGAAAGCAGCAAAAACCATTACTTTTATGTACACGAAATAACCAATGACAACTCGGATATCGGTTTTACCAAGCTGACGACTTTTTACCCGGGATTTAATATGGCACTTGATGTAGAGGGACTCGGTAACCTTCCAAGTGTTCCGGTTAAGAACCCGGACAATACTACCCCAAGATTGAAACCTGACTCGGGAAGTAAAAAGTACAGACAGAATACTTCCAGAGCTAAAAAAAAGGAACTGTGCGGCAGTTTGAAAAACGTGCAGCGATCGACTGAAAAATTAGTTTTGGAAGAGTTCAAAAACAAGCTGAAGATTATCAATGAAGTACCATCCGATGATACCGTAGATCAGAGCGTAACCGATTCAAAAGACGGTGCAAAAAATAATATCCGAAAATGCAGAATCTCTGCATCCGGGTTGAAACTAATCAGCACAATCAAAGCGCATACGAGTAATTTTGACGAATTCAGGCAGTATATGGCTTATCTGGAAACACAAAGGGAGACTATTCAGCATCTTTTTGTTTATGATGTCCAGAAAATGAAGACGGTCGTCAATGAGGAGAATGAAAAGCCGAATCCAAAATGTATGATCCATGGCAGAGAACGGGAATATATTACCGCTACTTTCAAGTATAAAGAGAACTATATCGGATTACTTGAATTGGAGAATACCGCTTCCACAAGTACGTGGGTTATTTCATCAAAAAGTCTTTTTGGACTTAGCGTTTTCAAGCAATTTTTGAAGCATTATGTCGATGAAAACCAATCCATTGATGAGATCAAACAAAACTATGGACCAGATAAACAGATAAGATTTAAAACTAAAAATCATGAGCGATCCAAAGAGCTTACGGAGGCAGATTTGGCTCGATGGGCTGCTGGAGTTTTGGGGAAAATTTGAGCGAGTGTTTTAGATAAAATGCTTCAAATAAATTGCTAAAAACTTTCCATTCTACATTTTAATTCGCGTTACCTACAGGTAACACCCAATATTTTGGTACGTGATATAATTTTTCACACAATAAAAGAAGAGTGAATCATGAGAAAAATATCCATTTTAGAGATTAAAAACAAAGCAATGGATAACTAGGACATCTTATGACGTTTGCAATTCTCGGTGACACCCATTTTGACTTTCATTTGAATGCAAACGCTCCGGTTACTGAAAGTCTATTCGACATGAGATTCAAACACTTCCTCGAAGCAAGCCCCGCAGACGTTCTTCTGCTTCCCGGAGATATCGGTCACTACAATACGCAGAATCTTGAGTGCCTCAAGCACTTGAGACGTTACTATCATCATATCGTGGTGACATTCGGCAATCATGATTATTATCTACCTGGCGAATCAATTGTCTCCAGATATAAGGAGCTCGGAGGCAGTGCCGGCGCCAGCCGTGCACGGGTAGAAGAGATGAAAGCCATGATCGACGCTGAAGAGGGAATTGATTACGTTGACGGTACCGTCATTGACATCAACGGTATCCGTATCGGAGGAGCAAGCGGATGGTATGACGGAAGCCTCTATATTAGTGACGGAGAAAAGACTCATGCGGATGTTCAGTCAATTTGGAGATGGAAGATGAACGATGCGAACATGATCCATCCGACCGGAACCAACGGTGCAAAGTTTGATGATCTATTCCATGAGCAGAAATACCGCTTGGATGCCGTCTATCAACAGTGTGATATCATGATGACTCATGTATCGCCTCTATCGGAATGGGAGCAGTTCAAGGTAATGTATAACTATCAACCTGCACTCGATCAGATCGATCACAAATACAGTGCCAACCATGAAGCTCTCAAAGAGTATCGCGCATTCTATTGCTTCGATGGAAAAGAATACTTAGAGAACGGTTCAATGAAGCACTGGGTATTCGGGCATACCCATCAGAGATTTCATCGTACCTATACACGACAAGACGGTAAAACGGTCGATATCCATTGTAACTCGATCGGACAACTGGTGGGCAAAAATACTTTCGGGTTGAAAGTGATCGAGCTATGACTATCACCAAAGACACCTTTATCATCGCCGATACCCACTTCGCCCATGCGAACGTTTTAGAGTACGAACCGAATCGTAAAATTGTTCTAGGCGATCAACCCGATGAGCGTATGGTAGAGCTGTGGAATCAAACCGTCGGCAAAGACGATATCGTCTTACACCTTGGAGACTTCGCCTTCAAGAGCGAAGCAGTTCATACCTGGGCACAAAAGCTCAACGGTATCAAATACCTCCTCAGGGGCAATCATGATAAGAGCGCACAGACGTATCTTGATAACGGCTTCGCGGAAGTGATCGACTTTCCGGTCAAAGGAGAGCCGGCTTATCATATCGCCGATGTGGATGGAGTCCGAATTCTATTCAGCCACTATCCAATCGTGACCGATGGATTCGATGATACCCTCTGGTGCTATCTATCCGACGTATTTGACCGGGAACAATGCGACATTAATATCCACGGCCATATCCATTCAATGCGGCTCAATGAGAAGTTCTGTATTAATGCCAGTGTTGAAGCAATCGGATATGCTCCGATGAAGTTAGGTGAGCTGCTTGAAAAGCATGATGCTGCTATCCATGATATTCATGTAACTGATGTCAATAGTGTTAATTGTATTTAAATAGTAGAAAGTTTCCATTCTCCTACTTTTTTTTCGAAAAGCATTTTAGAAGGGTTGCGTGCAATCACTGTCTCATATATATACTCAACCAACTTTTTAAAACACTCGGAATCACCTATAAAAGCCATGTATTCATAAAAGTAGTCTTCACAATCGGATTGACACTCCATGTTTGGAATATCTTCTGAAAAAGGAGATTCCAAACACGAAAGATTCTTCATAAAACATTCAATCGGAAGCAAAATAGATTCGTTAGTTCGATTGTCCCAATCAAGTTCATTGCATGGATCATCCTCACCAAACTCGGCAAGCACTATCGAATGAATTGCATGCCTGATAAAATTCTGGAATAATGGTTCAATCTCGAATTTTTCATTTAAGTCTTGAACTTCGAAAAAAGATGTCCATATATCAGAATAGAGATATGCATCACGTAATGATGTCAAACTGCTATCAATAATTGACTCCAGCTGATTTTTTGTCCATTGATCCATATTAGTTTCTCCAATGTAGATTTTGAAAATTAATATACGGATAATACAAGGTATTTTTAAAGCTTTTCAATTGTCCACTTTCGCCTTATCTGCTTAATAAAATTTATTATATATTGTCGTATATTTCCACTTCATAAAAAAACGAAGAAATAATAAAATTGTTCAAATCTATACTAATTTTTCTAAATCCCTTGTGTACCCCTACTGTAAAGTAGACTATAAATAAGGGGACAGTGCACCATTTTACATTAGCATTGCATGACGCGTTTAGAAGCTGGATGAAACAATGAGCAAAAAACAAAAACAACACATGACTCGTTCTGAAAATATGTCGCGTATCCGCAGTATTGAAACATCTATAGAAATCAAGCTTCGAAAAGCTTTATGGGAACGCGGATATCGCTATAGAAAGAACTGTAAAGGTATCTTTGGCAAACCAGATATTTGTTTCTTAGGCAAAAAAATTGCTATTTTTTGCGATAGTGAATTTTGGCATGGAAAGTATTTGTTGGAGAGTAAATATATTCCAAAAACCAATCAAGAGTATTGGATTCCAAAGATTGAACGGAATATTGAACGTGATAAAGAAGTTGCTGTTGCTCTTGAAAAAGAAGGATGGATAGTGCTACGTTTCTGGCAAAAGGAAATTGAAAAAGATTTGGAAAATTGTCTTTTGAGAATAGAAGATGCTTTGAAACTGCAAAAAACAACAAAATGAAATATTTCAGCTGTTATGCAGCATAGAAAAAGTAAACTTTCTTGTAAGAAAGTTTACTTATGGTCGGATGGGGTAATTTGGTGAGTAGAAGATTTACAGCAGTCGATATTTTCAGCGGGGCCGGGGGCCTAAGCGTTGGAGCTCGTATGGCTGGTATTAGTCCAGTTATGGCTGTAGAATTTGACCAATATGCCGCTGCTACTTACAGAAGAAACCATTCCGAAATTGCAGAAAACGTTTTGCAAAAAGATATTCGTTTAGTCGATCCGCTTGATCATACGGATAAATACCCTTTTATATTATTTGGCGGTCCACCTTGCCAAGGATTTTCAACAGCTAATACCAAAACTCGCAATCTCGATAATCCAAACAACTGGATGTTTAAAGAATATCTTCGCTTTGTTCAAGAACTTGAGCCGGAATGGTTTCTATTTGAAAATGTTGCCGGATTCAAATCTTTTAACGGCGGTACATTTGCAAAAGAAGTTGAAGAAGCTTTACAGAATCCTTTTGGTGATCCAAATAAACTTGCCTATGTAACAAGTTCTACTCTTCTGGATGCCGCAGATTTTGGTGTACCTCAAAGAAGAAAGCGTTTTTTTATTGTTGGGCACAAAAAGCAAAGCGGTGGTATAAAATTTGATTTCAGCAGTTTAAAAAAACGTCCTCTCACTACTGTAGGAGAAGCATTGGCTGATTTGCCTAAACTAGACAATGGCCAAATGCTGGATGAATGTGCATATCGCTCTAAGCCAGATAGCGCCTATGCAAAATTCATGAGAGGTAAGCTTCACAAAGCTAAGCAGAACTATGTAACTGCTAGCAAGCCGCATATTATTGAACGCTACAAAGTGATCCCGCAAGGCTCAAACTGGGAAGCAGCAAAAGAAAAAGGTCTGTTGGATTCTTACACTTCAACGAAACATACTCACAGCGGTATCTATAAACGGCTGTTGGAAAATGAGCCTGCTGTCACTATAGCTAATTACCGGAAAAGCATGCTTATTCACCCATGGGAGCATAGAGGGCTATCTTTGCGTGAAGCGGCACGACTTCAAAGCTTTCCGGATCATTTTATATTTGAAGGTCCGCATAGTTATCAACAGCAACAGGTCGGTAACGCAGTGCCACCACTTTTGGCAAAAACCATTTTTGAACAAATAAAAAAATATACGGAAGCTAATAAAGAATGTGGCCAATTACTAAAATAGAAAAAGCATGTGAAACTGCTCTTGAAACACTTGGCGATGCAGTTTCTCATTCACACAAATTTCTTACAAATTATCAGGTAGTCAAAGATGATTTTTGCAAAGAAATTTATCCTAATATAGGAAAAATTGAACCTAATTTAAGTGATCATGGTGAAATACATATCCAAGATGTTTTGCTTAATGCGTACAGTTTGCTAGAAGATTTTTTTGAATCTGATGACCAAAAATACGAAACGTATTCGCCGTTAGAGTTATATGTTTTGTGCATGGCAATATTAGTTCATGATATTGGTAATATCCATGGCCGAGCCGGACATGAAAGAAGGTTAACCGAAGTATTTAATCCGACCAAGTTTCCACATATCGATCGCTCAGAAATGAAAGTAATTATTGATATTGCAAAAGCACATGGTGGTCTAGGTGACACTTTGTCTACTTTAAATCATGATCAGCTTTATGGACATCAAATTAAAAGCCCTAATATTGCATCCTTGGTTCGATTTGCTGATGAGCTGGCTGAAGGGCCACAAAGAACTTCACGTTATATGATTGAAAAAGGATTAATTGCGCAAGACAGCATCGTATACCACCAATATGCATCAATTTTAAAAAAGCCGGCAATTATTCAAAACAATATTGTTCTCGAATATGATATAGTAGTCAATGAGTATTCAGAAGTAGAGTTAGAAGCTCTGCTAAAAATCACATACAAGCGAATTGAAAAGCTAAATTTTGAAAGAATTTATTGTGGTCAATACAGTGAACATATTCAAAAATTGAGAAAAGTTATTGTTAAAATGGCTTTTTATGAAGAAAAAGAGTCTTTTGATCCAATTGATATTGATACAAAACTGACAGAGCTTGAGCTAAGTAATTTAGAATGCCAAGGGTTTAAGAGTAGTGATAAAGATGCATCTATTCATGAAATTTTAACAATCATAAAACATTTTTGTAAAGGGAATAAAAATAATGTTTGATAACCCTTTTATACATGAAGCTGCAACTAATATTGATGACACATTGCTTTACAAAATGTTTATTGACAATGAACACTCCCGAATTTTCAAAAGCCACAAAAATGTTTTTATTTTGGGATATAGAGGGTCGGGAAAAAGCATGTTAATGCGATATCACTCTTTTCCGATTCAAATTAAACATAATTATGAAGAAGTAAAGAACTATTCTGAAATAGGCATATATGTTTCATGCATGACCCCTATTTTTCAACGGTTAGACTTTGGATTGAATGATGACAGCTTCCAAATCTCAATAATGTCTGAGCACATTTTGGTTCTAACTATGGCAGAAAGGTTGTTAAACACATTTTTACAACTTGAGAATAGCCCCTTCTCTTCCAGTGATCTTCAGGGTATAAAAGAGGAAATAGAGTTTTATTTTGATGCCCAGCTTACTGAAGAAAATGTCTTAAAAGATTTCCATAAATGGATCCGAAAAAATCTAGTTAATACTCAACGACATTTAGATAGATCCCCTGAACAATTTATTTCTTCAGCATACACATATTCATCACTTATTAAACCTCTCATAGAAGTTTTTAAAGAAGTACCTATTTTAAAGCATACTCATTTTATGTTCATGATTGATGATGGGCAGATGTTAAGTACTTCACAACAACTTAGTGTTAACAACTGGATCTCCTATCGAGATACTTCAGATGTTAGTTTTAAAGTTGCCATTACATCAACAAATGAGTATAGTTTCTTAACATCAAGAAACAATGTTATTCTTGAAAATCACGATTATATTATGTTAGATCTAGAGCGTGATTTTTTCTCAGGGAAATCTGATTTTGTACAATTTGCAAAAAAAATCATTGAACGACGCTTACGTGTTTTTGGTCTTACTCAAGTAGACGCATATGACTTTTTTCCTATTGACAGCGGATTCCAAGTAGAGCTTGAATCAATCAAGGAAAAGTTTATTGGAGGCCACTATCCTGAAAGAGAGCAATGGACTCAAGAACAAAGACAAGCAAATGCATCTAAATTTATTAGGGCCATCTATTTTAGGCTTTATTCTGAACAGCATAAAGCGAATAAACCAAGACTAGCCTATACAGGTTTTGATGTATTAACAAATATTTCAACTGGCGTCATCAGGAATCTACTGGTCCCTTGTAGTGTAATGTATGAAAAAGAGAAAGAAAATCAGCAAGCGGTACAATATATTTCACCAAAAACTCAATATGAAACATTGCTGGAAGAAAGCAGTAAAACGTGGGATAAGATCAATGAACTATCTGTAAAAATTGTAGACTGCACCAATGAACATACCGTAAGGCTTCAGCGAGTACTAGAAAGTTTTGGAGAATATCTCAAAATCAAATTACTTGATCCTTCAGGAACAGAAAAAAAAATATTATCATTCACTATCCATGATTTGGATAAAAGTCCTTATTGTGATGAAATAAAAGAAGTACTCCAAATAGGTATTCGTGGTGGATTGATTTATACTAGAATTGGGCCTGACCATGAAGGCGGAAGAACAATGTGGTATACACCAAATCGGATTTTATGGCCATCTTTGGCATTAGACCCTGTGGGTCAAAATGGAAGAAAAAATTTTGTTGCTGCTACATTTTACAAAATGATGACAGATGCAAGCTATTCTCATAAAGAAAATGGTCAAAAAAAATATGTTCAAGGGGAATTTGACCTATGAATACATATATTACGTTTGTTAGCTGGGAGGATCGTTTCGCAGAAAGCTTAAAAAATGATTTAAAAAACCATCCAGATATTCAACAGATATATTTTTTCTATTTTTTAGATGAGCAATTTTTTACAAAAACGCAAAAATATGTAGACACTTTAGAAAGCATCGTCAATAATAATGATGTAACGTTGAAAAAGGCAAGTTTCTCCTTTAAGAATTATCTCGAGACATGGAAAGCTATAGCCAACAAGATAGAAGACTTAACATCCACTGATGAAGTAATCTTGAATATTTCTACAATGCCGAGAAATATAATTTTCACGATGTTGCATTTTATGGATCAAAAAGTAGCAAATTATGAAGTCACATATTATTCTCCATTCACCCATGGGGAAAATTTAACCAAAAATCCATCTAAACCACAAATGATTTTACAACATGGTGGAATTATGTACCCTGAGAAAAAAACGGCACTGATTGTGATTCTAGGCCACGACATCAAACGAGTATATCAATTATTTAATTATTTTGAACCCTATGTTATGTTGATAGGCTTGGGTACCGATCACCAAACTAAATTACCTTTGGATTATAATACAGAGTTTGAAGGGATTTCTAAGAAGGAAATATTTAAAGTAAATTCTTTTTCACATGAAGAAGTTTTCACTGCATTGGAAGAACAAATTAAGCCGTTGCTTGAAAATTACAATATTTTATTATGTTCATTGGGACCAAAAATAGAAGCTATGGGGATGTATAAGGTACATAAAAAATACCCAGATACAGCACTAGTATATGCACCTTCAAAAGATTATGCTGATGATTATTCAAGCGGTACCAATTTTACTAATGTTAAAACAATTTCTTCTGCATGGCTGAAAATTGATGAACAAAATAAATATTTAGACTGACAGCCCAATGTCTTCTAAATTATGAAAAGTATGTATGATTTTTAGCGACTGTTTCTCTGATGGAATTTTGTTAGGTATTGAGCAGGCAATTTCCATTAACTCAACTTCTTGTTCAGTCAACATCTCATTATCGATCCCAAATTTCTTAATTTCACACCATTTTCCTTGCTCAGCAATTTTAAAAACAAGCTTTTGTGCTTCAATTCCATTATCAATACGCTGAACTTTTTTTGCTTCTTTTACATCTTCTTTTGCTTCCTCTGTATCAATAAGTTCTATAAAGAAAGAATTTGGAAGATCGACAGAAAGTTTTTTCATACTATGCCAGCACCCCTCTTTTTTGGCCCATTGAGAAATGTTCGCGATACCTGAAGGGGGATTCGTCAGTTCATCATATACGGCTTTGCTGATGAGCTTTAGCGCTTCTACAGTTGCATTTGATACAGACTGTTTATTCCAAACAGTGAGGAAATCAAAAAATTTATTTTGTTGTTTGATAGCATAATCCAAATAGCCAATTGTATATGCAACTGTTTGTGCACGATATCCTCCATCATACCAGTATGCCTCTGAAATCAATGTCTCGGTAGTTTTAAAGATTATTGCTTTTGCAATAGCTGTTTTGAAATAATGTTCATTGTATGCAATATCACTTTTTTCCCATCGTTTTCCTATATCCGATGCATATTTGACAAAACTGTTTTGCGCACCTTGTGCAACGATATGAGGGATATCCTGCCAAACATTTTCGAATTTTGAAAGATCTGTTTTTGTGAATAGTTGTCTTTTTGGATATTCAAGCTGGAATCGTTTGCGTTCGGCTTCTGTTTTGTTGACTTGAGCATCGAGATATTGTCCGCGTGCTCTTTCGTAAAACCATTTTGTCTGTTTGTGCCCGCCGTCAGTTGCCGGAGCATATATACGTCTGGAGAAGTCTTCAATACGTACATGAAACGGATGATTTGAGAAAAAGTCTGCAGCATTGACATTGTTCTGAGTGTTGGCATATTCCGAAATCTTTGGAACAAGTTCTTCAGCTTCTTCAGGCTTGACAATAGTGAGCTTCATCTGTACAAAGAGATGATCAAGTTGGGCTTTGTCTTTTTTCATAGCATTGTAGATTGAAGCTGTTGTCTGGCCCCCATTTACGATTTGCAAATTTTTGAGGCTTTTCAATCGCAAGCCATTTTCTGTGGGCTCGATTTCTATGGCTTCTGCGGTTGTTGTTAAACCGTTGTTGTAGGCAAAAAACTTTTCTGGCTGGTTGATAATGGTATTACGAAGACCTTTGTTGACTTTACCTCTTGCTTGCAGGAAGGTCCTGACATTTTGTTCCAAGAGTCTAGCGCCATATTTTCCGTATAAGCCCGCCAACAGAGTCCCCGGAACGACTAGAAGATATGACTGATATTCATCAGTATTTAAATGTGCCGGAAGACAATATATCGGTTCGGATGATATTTCCTCGAAGTTGATTAGAATTTCTTCTTTTTTTTGATTGGACGAGTCCATTCTAAAAAGTCTGGAGATATCCCAAATATGGAATGAAAATTCTATTTCATCATTTTCGTATGATTGAATAGCATTAACTTTATCATTGAGGATTTTGTTGCTCAGGAGGTAAAATTTAACTTTGGAAATATTTTTTTTGTTTTTATGAATAGTATATGCCAGGTCATATACAGATGTAGCTTCTTCGAGCTGGCTATAGTAATATTTGGAATATGCTTGGGTAAAAAAGCCTTTAAGTCTATTGAATGCCTGATCAACTGCGGTTTGTGTAAGACTTTTTTCTTCAAGATTTGTTGCAAAAACCGAAATAAAAAGATTTAATATCCCTTCATCTTCATTATAACTATAGGCATCGACTTTAATACCTCTTTGGCTCCAGTGTGAAAGCTGGACTTCATCATCAATCTCTCCGGATTCTTCCAGTTCTTTTGCATATTGCTCAACAAAAGCTGATTCTAAAAAATCTTCTTGTGCTTCGGCTGCTCCGAATATACTTTGTAAAAAATCTTCCCGAAAGATATCAATCCGTTGATTCATTCAAGATCCTTGTACTGAATTCATTCAATGTTATTTCATAAGGTTTGCATGAAAGCAGTTCAATTCTATATTGTACAGAGTGTATGCCGCTCGGGAGGCTATTTGATGTCAGTCTCGGAAATGAATCTCTGACTTCATACACAGATTCCTGCGAAACGACATAACTGGTTTCGGAATATTCCTGTATTTCGATATAGCCAGCTTCCGCTAAAAGACTTTCAAAGAGATCTAGCACTTCAGTGCTCTCAATCATTTTTTTGATCTCTGTCGCAAGGTCATTCAGAGAAAATGCTTTTGTAATTGATCCCGGAGATGCATTTAATGTTAGAATATACAAAAAACACTGAGTATTTCTACAGTCCAGCTGATCTGCAGAACTGATCTGTACGTAGGATACAGCTGTGCCGCGTTTTGTTTTTACTTCTATAGCTGTATTTCCAATACCAAAATCCTGCTGTTCGCCGTAAGGCCCTCTCCAGAATGAGAATATTTCTGTCTCAGGATACTTGCCGAACAGATGGTTCTTTATAAAATAAAGTTCCCCAACAAGTCCCTGCTGTTCCTCGGTACTTAACAGCTTTTTTCCTGTTTTCCTAAACAGCTTCTGCCATCGTTGCAGTCTGTTGTGGACGATTGCAAGCATGGCTTTTTCGTTTTCGCATTCAGTTGTTGCAGAAAGCAGATCGTTGCAAAGATTTAAAAAGAGATCCCAGTCCGAATTATCGTGCAGTTTTAGTACCAGCCGGTAGCCGTCAGTAATTTGGTACTGTTCGATCTCAATACCGGATAAGCTCAATTTTTTCGCGGACCAGTCCTCAAGATTTCGGTGTTCTATTGCAAACAGATATGCACTATTTTTATCGATAGCCCAGAAAAAATTGAACTTGTGTTCAGCGTTACACCGTTTGCTGTTGACTGAAGCGTTCAGAGAGAGCCAGGGATTAATCTTCGTCATCTTCATCACCTTCGTAATGGTTTTTGGCGTAAACAGTATTGACAACAAATTCAACCGGTTCGATACTGGAATCAGATTTTGGAAAACTAATACCATAAGCCACAAGTTCTTTTTGCATCAGTGTTGATTCGTCATGTATATCTTTGTATCCATTGACAATGTGCAGCATAAGAAGCGGTTTTATTCTAGACATACGCAAGAACCTTCCGGGAATTTCTTTTTTGCCCTCGGGGTATTCAATTCTGCATTTTTCCTCTGCATTTTCAAGTTCCGTTTCAGACATGCCTGCTCTTTCCACAAGATTATTTCCAACCCTTCTTCTGCTGCTGATTTCTATGTATTCTTTATTAAGCTGCTGCGGGCATGAACGTTTTTGTATACCGACATCCAAGCCATTGATATCGATACGTTCCTTGGCATTTTTAACATTAACCAATGCTATATCCCATAGCGGATAGTACTCAGCCGACTGTTTGAGATAGCTTACAACCGGCCGTGTAGATGTCATTAGCGAAGCGGGATGATTTCTAAAATTTTGTACAAAGCTGATTATTTCCGATGCGGAAATTTTTTCCCATACAAAGTTATCTTCCTGATTTAGATTGGCTTTCTGAAGCTTTTGAAGAGATGATATGAATTCATACAGAAGGTCTTTGTTGTTTTTTCTATTGGTTGGATCCAAATCCAAGGCGTACGATTCAATTAAACGTCCGTTCAAATCAGTTCTTTGAACAAAAGTTTGTGCCTTTCTCATTTTATTTTTTGCAGTAATCATCAATGTACCGGGATGACTTCGTACCCGTAATCCAAAGTCTTTTGGTGATAAGCCCGCTGCAAACATATCTTTTATTTCCAGCCTTAATTCTTCAGAAGCATTTGAGATATGTGTAAAATAGTGCTCGGTCATAGGTGTAAGGTAAATTCTGCATATATCTGCAAAACCATCACGATAACCAAACCATCTTCCCATCTGCATTAAGGTATCGTACATTGATGTACTGCGATAAAAATAGCTTGTTGCGAGCCCTTCGAGTGTCAGACCGCGAGCAAGCCGATCTCCGCCTACAGCAATAACATTTAGACCGTCTTTATAATCGGTGTAATTCAAGCTGTCATCCGAATCACCGTTGATAAGCAAAACTTGCATGGATGCAATGGATTCGAGAAGTTTTTCTTGAATTTGATGCCAGTCAGAATAATGCTGTTTAAAATCTAATTCCCAAACATCATATAATTCTTTAATATATGAATTTGAAAGAGCTCTATCTTTGGAATATTTGTAGTTGTATCGGATATTATTTTCCAAATCTTGTTTATATTGCAGAAGAAGCGAATGCACACTTTTTTGTACATCTTTGTAGCGTGAAAGATGTACTAGCATCGAGTGATGTTTGTTATTCTGCCCTCGGAGTATTCGAATCGCTTTGGAAATAATGTGAGAGCAGACTGCTTGTTGAAGGCTATTAGAAAGTGCAGGTATCACATGCTCTCTTTTATGCTGCAGCGGTAGCAGATCATCCATATCATTGATATTTCGTACGATATCAATTTCGGTACCGTCTCCGCTGTTAAAAATTTTTTCTGATCCGACGTAATTGCTTGGCGGATCAAGGCTAATAATAAAGTCCCTTGGGAATAAGTCATCTTCAAGCATCTCATCTTGGCTGTCAGGATCTATGAAGATATTAGCAAAAGGTGTCGCAGTATATGCAAGATAGCATTTTCTGTTAAATAGCTTTAAAATTTCGCGTATACGTGAATTGATAGCAGTAGGATTTTTATCTTCATCATTGGTATTGATGGATGCATGATCCGCTTCGTCATCAATCATCAGCAAAGGCAATTCGGAAATATTGCCCTGCATATCGGAATTATTATTTTGAAGCCAATCTCTCAGTCTTCGAAGCACTGAAGTATTTTTCTTGACTACTAAAACTGTTGCTGTTTCATAATTGCGTACTTGAAAATTTTGACTTGATTTGAAATCATTATATAAATCTGTCATAGTCAGAGGAAAATGATTTGGGTCAATGTGTCCCACACCGATGAGTTTTTCACGTTTATTGGTTGAATTTTTTTTACCGCTGTCTTCCCCGACAAAGCCTTCATCGATTCGTTCTTGTGTTTGGGAACGCAGACTTTCCAGCATGCCTGCTAAAATGATAATTAGTTTGTACCCAGCATCGGTTGCTTTATTAACGACGCCAATGAAGTTTGCTGTTTTCCCGGATTGGACATGACCGACAATCATACCTCGTCTATCCCAGTGGCCTGGCCTGTTTGGGTTTTCCAATTGACCGACAATTTTATCGGTTACATTATCGATTGCTGAGACTACAGCAGGAGGGAACTGCTTTTGCATGAGCAAATTACGATATCTTCCCCAGAAATAGGGATCGAACTTTTGAGTTGTTTTGTAATCCGGATACCAAATTTCAAAGATCTCTTTACCAACAATAAGAGTCCCTTCTTCCATTGACAAACCATAAAGGTTTTCTATTTTTTTGGCTATAGATTCTAGCTCTTCTGCATTTAATTGTTTGCCAAATAAAGGGGCAAGACTGACAATTGCTCCTCGAATTTGTTCGGATGTTTTAAGCTCTGGATTTTGAGAGAGAAAAAACATTACTTGGCTTACAAGTTTATCATGAGCATCCATTTGCAATTCCCTTTTTTTTGTTAATAAACGATTCAGAGAAATCTATGTACTTGCTGAAAGGTTCATTGCAAAGCATCCGCTCTGCAATAACATCTTCAGAAAGTCCTGCAAGCAACATTATATGCCAGTAGCTTTCAGCCGATTGTTCAAGTAGCTCTATACTGATATCTTCCTGTTTGATATTTTCAGGTTCGTGCAGCATGTCT
Source organism: Sulfuricurvum sp. IAE1 (assembly GCF_004347735.1). Taxonomy (NCBI): domain Bacteria; kingdom Pseudomonadati; phylum Campylobacterota; class Epsilonproteobacteria; order Campylobacterales; family Sulfurimonadaceae; genus Sulfuricurvum; species Sulfuricurvum sp. IAE1. The sequence continues at coordinate 132,263 of NZ_SLTI01000063.1, forward strand.
GCATAAATAGTATCGATTGGAAGAGCATTTTCTATTAAATCAAAAATCCCTTTCAGCAGTGATCTTTGCTGTTGATCCAGCTCATTTGAGAGGGTTTTAATTAAGGGATTATCAATGTTGACTTTATAGCTTTTTTTCCCATGTTGATGATACTCTTGCCATATCGGAACGATATTGTCGGCTGAAATTTTTTTTCCTTTTTTAATATATACTTTGCTGGCTTGAGATGTAATTTTGTCAATTGTTCTTTTGAGCTGTATTCGAATCGCTTCCGGAGGTACTGCTTGAGATTTTTTAACATCGATAGACCATTCATAGTCTTCAGAGTTAGGCAGATCAATTTGAACTCTGGCCAGTTTTGTGGCTTCGCTTTGACTGATAAGTCTGAACCATGTACCTGAAATCAACAAGCGGGCATTGCGATAGACGTAAAAACCTTGTGATTTTAAATAGCCATCCGGTCCAGCCATTTTCCGATATTGTTCCGGTGTTGTTTTACTATGATGGGGCAGTAAATAAGCTTGCATTTTTATGTTGTAAAAATTTTCTTCTGGATAAGGTTTTCCAGCACCTTCAAACGGATTAAATGGTAGGATCTGATCCTCATTTATTTTGATCGCAAGTTTCTTCAGCCCTGATTCTCCAGTCAAATATCTATGGAATACCAGACCCAAATGTTCTCTGGCAAGCTCAATGTGTTCCCAAAAAATATCTTGAGGTTTCCGTTTGCTCTTATTATCAACAAGTCTGTAAAGGTTTTCCCATAGTACGATCGTTCCAGTATTTGCCAATGATGCTATTTCCTGAATCTTTTTTATATCTGAGCCATGTAGAACTTCTATTTCCCAAGTTTCAGTATCTGCAATATGCTCTAAATTCCAGCATCTTCCAGAAAATTTTTTATTTTGTGCAGATATGACTGTTAATTTCCCAGCCTGTGAAAATGAAGCTGTTTTCAATCCTAGTCCAAATCTGCCAAGATCTTTGCTGTCACGGTTAAAAGCTGGATCAAATGAACCCAAGTGCATTGCTTCTCGCAATTGTGCTTCATTCATGCCTATTCCATTATCAACTATAGCAATATAGCTATTTTCCATCTCAAAATGAGCAGTTATGCAAACTTCTGAAGCTTTGGCTGTAATACTATTATCTATAATATCTGCAATGGCGGTTTCAAGAGAATATCCTATGTCACGAAGTGCATGAATAAGGTTTTTTGGATTTGGAAGTACAGATTCATATTTCTTCATGTATTCTTGCGTTAAATAAAATAGTAAGAAACATTCTATGTTTATTAAGCTGTAATTAGCCTTTTGAATCAATATTTTTTATATAAGACGGTGTATAAGGTTACAGATCAATGATCAATATAATATTTTTGTTGTTGGCGTATAGTTTTTTTGTAAATTCCGACATATTGCTTATGTATCGTGAAATGACAACCTACGATGCCAGCAACGGTCTCTTGGGTCACTTTTTCACCTCTATTTTTTAGATAGTTTATGGCTCCTACCACTTCACTTTCACTTATTTCCCTACCAATCTTATTTTGCATTGAAACGAGTTCATCTATCATGCACTGATACCAAAACGATATATGCTTGAATCCATGCACAAAATCTCGATGGGTTAGGTTATTGTCCTGAGCGAATTTTTGGATGTTCTCCGGATAGTTTTGAAATAAAAAATAGATCATGGTTGTGATGTAGAAATTTCTATAGATCGGAGATGCTTTTCTAGAGTGATACTCTTCATGGTTGCGGCATAGTTTTTTGTACTCTTCTAGCATAGGAAACTCATCAAGCAAGAGATTGTCTCCGCGATCGAGTAGCCGGGATAAATTTGTATATGCTTCAAAAACAAATAATGAGCGAATTCTGCTACCGGCAATATCGAAATAACCGTTTTGCAATCCATCGATGAACCATGTGACAGCTTTGAGTCCAAACATATGCAATTTAGGGACATGGGGTATAACGGTCAGTCTGAGGTCCCTTCTGCATTTGCTGCAATAGACCAGCTCATCCGATGGCTTCATTTTAGTCAAACGGATTCGTTCATAGCATTTCCCGCAGCGGTCGGTGAGAAAAATTTTGTGTTTTGAGCAGACGTTGTTAAAGGTGTATCGCCACTGTTTCCGCCAATATGGATGTGTATCTTCCGCTAAACATTTCGGGCAAAACATGAGGCCATAGTGCGTCCGCTTGTCTTTGAGCTTACGAATCTGTTTAGGGGGATAAAGTCCGTGATCGGATTCGAAGAGATACCCCTCTTCGCTTCTAAGAGACATTTGAACTATCTGTTCGATCGGAAATCGGCTTTTGTGTGCAAGCTTCTCAAATAATATCGGATCTTCTTTGAAATCTATATCGATACGGCTGAGGGCACTGCCGTCATGTTTGAGAAACATGGAAATGAAAGTTGTGAGTGGATAGTCGTGAGCAAATGCCGTTCGTGTCAGCCATGAACTCAGCAATTCATCCGGTTGAGGCTGAGGAATGACTAAAAAATCATACTCCTCGACCCAACCTCTTCGTCTCATAGCGTCGGAAGATACTCAATATCTTCGAGAGTGATTTTTTCACGTCCGGATTTGATCGCTTTCATCGCCGCTTTTTTCATGAGATTGACGGTACGGCCGATGAGCCCATCGGATTTATTATATAGGGCATCAATGATCTGCTGATCATATACCATATTCGAAGCTTCCTTGAGAGGCAGACATGTTTCATAGGTTGCGATGAACGAACGGAACCGTTTGTCATTGCTCCAGCGCGGTAATTCGATCGACGGGAAACGCGATGCGGTTTCCCCGCTAATAGAGAGTGCAGAATGGGCTTCGCGTGTACCTGCTAAGATAATGGATAGGGAGAGTTTATTGCTCAATTGCTTGAGATCGTTGATGAAGGTACGCTGCTTATTGAGATTGCCAGTCAATGCGTTATGGATTTCATCGATGAGAATCATTTTGGTATTGAGTTTTCGAAGATAGTGCTCGACAAGCTTGGCTTTCTCCATCACTTTTTCGGTAGGTTTGTGGGGAACACATAGCTCATTGAGGATGAGAGAGTAGAGTCTTCCCTCATCGGGAATGGTCGGCGCCATAAAGTAGATAATGGGAATCTCATAGACGTGCTCGTCGTTTTCATTAAGTGTGTCGAGAGAGGTTTTATGGAGATCATAGAACTTTTTCAATATGGCTGTTTTTCCGTTATTGTAATCGCTGTAAATCAGCAATCCCTCGTTTCTGATCTGTTCGGGTTCGTTGAATTTGTCTTTAAGCAGTTCAAGCAGAGTTACTGCTGATTGATAGCCGATCCAATGGTCTTTTTTGCAGTATTGGATACGCTCGGCATCGCTTTTCTCCAAATAGGCTTGGGCTGTTTTGGTAAGTCGTCTCTCGTTCATGTTTATTCATCCACCGGATAATAATCGAAGCCGTCGTCTTCATCATGAGATTGTGGAGATATGGTCGATGGGATCGAACTCGTTACGGGATCGGAGACGAGAATAGTCTGCTCATACGCCATTGCTTTTTGTGTATGGGCTTTGGAACTGTTGTGTCTAAGTGTAGTCCGTTTTTCCCGTTTGGCTTTCTCGACATATCCGTTCAGACGATCATGGGCTCTGAAAATATCGTGCATTTCCAGCTCGCGTCCGGAGACCTCTTTGCGTGCATCGGCAATAGCTTGTCTCAGTTCAGTAACGTTGATCGCAGGTCTTTTGATATCAGAATAGGGAACGATGATATAGTCATCGACATCGGGGTCATAAACATACAGTTTGCTGACATCGCGAGGGTCTCTTCGGCAGATAAGGCTCTTTGGTTGCAGAGTTTTATTGATTTTTTTGTACTGAGCAGGGATGATCCATTTTCGGAGCGTTTCGGAGAAATAGGTGATGTAGTCGATCGTAATACCGTTTTTTTGAACAGTCCGCTCAAACGCCGGCAGAAGCGCCATCCGCAGTTTGATGGTATTGGCCGGTACGGAGGGTAAAAAAGGGATTGTGCCGTCTCCTACTCCGAGTAGCCCCTGATAGAATTTTTCTTCCGGTGTCATTCCGATCGATCTGTGCTCCGTTTTATGATAGACGTTAATGACAAAATCGAGATACCATTGCTCCAGTTCGGAGATGGTCATGGTAGCTTGCTTCTCTGATTCGTAAGTTCCCCTTTGGCGTACACTTGAGAAGGTCGCCCCGGGAAGCTCATGTACTTGTTTCATATGGGTGGAGATAACCCGTTCGATCGCACCGCCGAATTCAGGGCGAGCAACTGGACGGTACATATCTTCGATTCTGTATTCTTGACAAAACTTCTGTAAGGCTACGGAACGAAATTCTTTGGCATTGTCCATATGTACTTTACGAGGAAGTCCGAAAACCGGCCACTCGCCCTGTACATCGCAATGCCTCATAAACTCGTCTTTTGGAAGAATCGCATTGAGCAGGCATTGGCCGACACTGAAAAAATTGATGGCATCCAATGAGATATAAAACCCGTAAATCATACGACTGTAGACATCGATGGCCACCGTAATATTCGGACGGCCGATATTCTCACGGGTATTTTCGTCCACAAGCATAATATCAACTTTTGTGTGATCTATTTGAATGACATCCAGAGGCATTTTTACATCAGGAAATTTACCGGGTGTTCCTCGGGTGTCTCTGACGCTCAGACCTTTGCGCTCTTTGGCAATCAGTTTTGGATTAATGTTGTTGATACGATTGCGAATGGTATTTTGGGAAGGTATGATCATACCGATGTGTTTACATTCTTCTTCTATTTCTCTGTAAATGGTTGAGAAAGAATATTGCTGCTTATTGAGATAAAGCTTTTTGATTACTGACTCTATGATAGTTTCAATTGATTCATCGAGTCGACTTTTATTTTTACCGCCGCTGTTTTTATAGGATGTTCCTAACGAACTAATAGTTCCGTAGGTTTCGTATTTTTCAAGCCATTTGTAAATGGTTGCGGTTCCTTTTTCATGCTGCTTCGCGACAGCTTCTACATCTTTCAACGTTCTTTTTGGAAGATTCAGAAGGGGTTCGATGATTTTGAATCTTTGAAGTGCGATCTCATAGTTCTTTTCATCCAATTCGACTAGATGAGGACTCATCTGTTTCGCATTCTTAGCTTCTTTTGAGAGTGCGTCGACTTTAACGATGCGTTCTTTATAGGGTTTGGAAACCGATTTTAGTAACACTTCATCGAGCGTTGGATACGCTTTGATAATATATTCCGTATTATCAAAAAAGATTTTTGAACCCCGTTCAAAACTAATGACGCTCATCATTCCTCCAGACTATGGAATTCATCGTAATTTCTTGATCATGTAGATTCGTATCTAAATGACCACTTGCAACCAGTGCCCAAATTGAATTGGCTAACTGAAAGTAATCGGGTTTGTCTTTGGCGAGTGAATTGGCAAGCTCCAATGCGCTGATGGGATTGTTGATAGCACTGAGAATACGTGAATTGTGTTCATCGCTATGAATGAAGGTCTTATATCGGTACAGAAAGTCAAGATTACGGATGTAGATTTCTGGATAGGTTGCATCGGTAAAAAGAAAAAAGTCCATATCCATTTCATGCAAGGATGCTTCGGCACTTTCAAATTTTGCTTCAAGTTGTTCTTTGTTTTTGGCAAGATCGCTTTCGTATTTGACTTCCACAATACTATTTTTTTTGCCCGAAGAGGGATGATAAATCACATAGCAATCGGCACTATAGGTTTTTGCTTTTCTATTCTGTTCAATGGTAATTTGTGGTTGTTCAGAATAGGAATGTACTGTATGGTCGAATTCAAGGGTTAAAAAGAAATTTTTTTCCAATAATGATTCAAATGCGATCGAACGGTTGTTTTTGATGCTCGGAAAATGTCCGGTAACAGAACGATAGTTCTTTAGAATTTTCCGTTGAGGGAATGATAGTGTTTCAGATGACATGACTACCTCACTTTGAAAAATTATACATTATTTTTATAAAATCAAAAAAGTTCTGCGTAATATTAAACATCATTGATATAACTTTCATAGTAATAATACAAACCAGTGGTTTAATAAAAAAATAAGTGGATTGTCGTCATAATAGACCAGTAGTTTATAAAAAAGGATATGTATGCCAATAGTGATTAACAGAGAAGAAAAAATAAAAGAAATTTGTACAAAAGCTTTTGATGAATTTATAAAAAATGGTATAGAAAACTTCTCCTTAAATCAATTCATACTAAATAATCAAATTTCAAAAGGGCAGTTTTATCATTATTTCAAAACAAAAGAAGATTTGATTTTTGAAGTTATGTCACAAAAAACAGTCGAAATGATAGAAAGGGTAGAGCTTCTTTTGAATGATTCTAATTCATTAATCAATAAACTTTTTTCTGTTTTTGCAATATATATTGATGATTCCGAAGAAATTTCACATTTGCGAAAACTAATGTTTGATACATTTGATCTTTATATGCATACTTCTAATCCAAAAGTTAAAGAATTTGATCAAGAACTTTATACATGGATTGATGAAAAACTAGTTTCACTTTTTGTTGAAGCTAATCAACAAAAACCTCTTTCAGATGGAATCTTTCAAATAGTCAAAAGTATTTCTGCTACAGCTGATGGAATGTATATAAGATCATTATTAGTTAGTGAATACGATTTGAAATCAGAACTAATGAATTATTTGTGTGAAATAGAAAAACTCATAGATGGAGCTTTGTAATGCATTGGCTATATCTTTTAGGTGCAATATTATTTGAAGTAATGGGTACATTATCTATTAAACAAACTACATTGTCAAATAATTATTATTGGGTAATAGCTGTCATTACATTTTACTCAATATCTTTTGTTTTGTTGGGGATAACAGTAAAAAAACTAGAGATTGGAACTGTCTATGCGATTTGGGCTGGGTTTGGTGTTGTATTAGTGACATTATTGGGTTGGTTGATTTTTAAAGAAACGATGTCTCTTCAAAAAGTAGTCGCGATTATGTTGATTATTACAGGAACGGTGATGCTAAAGTTACAGCAGACCGTATAATAATTTTTATGAATTTAAAAATCACATGTTAAAAGGGTCTTATTCTATGAACCAAATCTCTAAATTCGTCTTGTTGCTTTTGCTTTCAGTTACTATTGTTCAAGGAAAAGAAGTTCTGCAACAGAACTCAACAGCATCCGGGTCAGTAGTGAAGGTAGACGTTTATGAAGTAAAAAAACCTCAAGCTGAAGTATTCAACTTTAATTATCCTGCACGTTTGAATGCATATCAGTTTTCAACAGTTACTTCTAGAGTGACAGGGATATTAGAAAAAAAATATTTTAAAGAAGGAGAATTTGTCCGAAAGGGAAGTTTATTGTATACGATTGAATCAAATAACTATGTGGCAAAAGTTGATGAAATCTCTGCAGAAGTCGAATTAAAAAAAGCAACGTTATCTAACTCAAAAAAGGAGTGGGAACGGGTTGAAAATTTGTATAAAAATAGTGCCATAAGTAAAAAAGAATACGATACGGCATTTACAGCTTATGAAGTTGCTAAAGCTGATCTGAGATCATCTACTGCACGGTTAAAATCATCTAGGATTGATTTTGACTATACTCGTGTAACTGCGCCTATTAGTGGGATTATAGGGATGAAACTTATTGATATTGGTAATGTAGTCAATCAAGGGACACAACTCGTTAGTATTACGCAAATAGATCCTATACATGCAGAGTTTTCAATTCCAGATGTTGATTTATCTAAATCAGGTACTAACTTACGGAGGATAGCTAAGTCGTCAAAATTAAAAGTTGTTTTTACATATGAGGGAAAAAAGTATTCAGGATTTATTGATTACATTGCTCCCCAGATTAACATTACTAATGGAAGCGTAAAGATACGGGCTCGACTTAATAATTTAGACAATTCTCTTTTACCAGGGGCTTTTGGGCGGATTAGTATTGTAGGGTTGCAAAGTGTACCTATAATCAAAGTGCCTCAAAAAGCTATTTTACAGAGTAAATATGGCGTTAATGTTATGGTTGTTGAAAATGGAAAAGTTGGGATACGAGAAATCCTTCTTGGCAAACGAACAGGGAATTATTTCATTGTAAAACAAGGGCTTAAAGAAGGGGATAAAGTGATTGTCAATAACTTTTTCCATATTACTCCTGGTGCACCTGTGGCTATAGATAAAACTATCAAATAGAAAAGAGGCAATGAAGTATGTTTTCTAGATTTTTTATAGATCGGCCTATTTTTTCTACCGTGATCGCTGTTATTATCACATTCGCCGGAGTGATAGGGTTATATAATTTACCCGTGCAGGAATACCCATCGGTCGCTCCTCCGCAAATTAGTGTAGAAGCTTCCTATCCGGGTGCTGATGCCGAAACGTTAGCCAAAACGGTAGCAAGACCTCTTGAAGATTCAATCAACGGTGTTGAAAACATGCTTTATATGTCTTCGACTACATCATCTAGTGGAACAGTAAACATTGCCGTTACATTTGCGACGGGAACAGACCCATCCCAAGCAAGTGTTGATGTGAATAACAGGGTGCAGGTTGCTTTGGCTAAATTACCTGAAGAAGCTCGTCGTATGGGAATAAGTGTACATGAACAATCCCCATCTATGCTTCGTGTTATTGGATTTACTTCTAATGGTGCTGTACATAATGAAATTTGGTTAAACAACTACGCTATCAATCACGTTATCGATGAGATTAAGCGTATTAAAGGCGTTGGAAATGCGATGATGTTTGGAAGCAAAGAATATGCTATCCGAGTATGGCTTCAGCCAGATAAGATGGCAGCTTTTAATCTTTCCCCAACTGATATTTCAAAAGCATTGCAGACACAAAATATTCAAATGGGTGCAGGACAAATAGGAGCCGAGCCTACCGCGATCAAACAGACATTTACTTATACAGTTACCACTCCAGGACGACTGAAAACGGTTGATGATTTCAATAATATTTTAATTCGGACCGATCCTGATGGATCATCTCTTCTCCTTAAAGATGTAGCACGTGTTGAATTAGGTGCAGAAAACTATATGCTAAAAGGAACATATAATAAACATGATATGGCTGTTGCAGGAGTTTTTTTATCTCCTGGAGCTAATTCTCTAGAAGTTTCCGCCCAGTTGGATAAAGTACTTTTAAAAGCATCCGAAAAGTTTCCTAAAGATCTCCGATATCATAATCTCTTTGATACAACGAAGTTTGTGAAAACATCAATTCATGAGGTTCTTTTAACGCTTGTTGAAGCGATTATTATGGTAATCCTCATTATCTACATTTTTTTAGGTAATTGGCGTGCAACGCTTATCCCTGTTCTTGCAATACCTGTGTCAATTATAGGTACCTTTGTCGGTTTGTACTTGGTAGGGTTTTCTATTAACTTGCTAACTCTTTTTGCATTAATCTTATCGATAGGATTAGTTGTAGACGATGCTATTGTTGTTATTGAGAATGTTGAGCGGATTTTACGATCTAATGACAAATTAAGTGTTCGAGAAGCCACAGTTATTGCTATGAAAGAGATTTCTGGACCTATTATTGCAATTGTGTTGGTATTGTCGGCCGTATTCATTCCTGCATCTTTATCCGGTGGATTTAGTGGAGTCATGTATCAGCAATTTGCAATGACTATTATGATTTCCGTTGCTATCTCTGGTTTTATCGCCTTAACACTTACCCCAGCCCTTTGCCCGGTATTTTTACGAAAAGAAGAATCTGAACCGATTTTACCGATCCGATTATTTAATCAGTTTTTTGAACGCTCCACACTAAGGTTTAGCAATGGTGTTAGAAATATGATCCGCTATATCACCTTAAACCTTTTTATTTTTGCTACTCTGGTCGCTACTGGAATGTGGATGACTCAAAAAATTCCTACTAGCTTATTGCCAGAAGAAGATAAGGGCATTGTACTCCTAATGTCCTATCTTATGCCTGGATCATCGCTAGAGCGTACTATAGAGGTACAAAATCAAGTTTCTGAGACGGTGATGTCTCATCAGCAGATTGAAGGGATAGGATCTATAAGTGGATTGGACATGGGCACATTTGCATTTCAGACGGATGCAGGAATTGCTTTCGCTAATCTCAAAGATTGGTCATATCGTCCTGATGAAACCGAATCTGCAAAGGCAGTAGCAGGTCAATTGACTGAACAATTACAGCAGAATAAAGAAGCCATGATCATTGCAGTAAATCCCCCTCCTATTGACGGTATGAGCAATACTGGAGGCTTTGAACTTTATGTGGAGGATCGAACGGGAGGAGATATTCAAAAGCTAAACGATTATGTTAATGAGATCGTCGCAGAAGCGTTAAAACGTCCTGAACTTTCGATGGCTACGCCTATGATGAATACAGAGGTCCCGCAGTATCATATAACTATCGATAAAGAAAAGGCCAAAGCACTTGGAATAGATGAATCAGATATTTATGAGACACTAGGAATGACGTTCGGTTCAAATTATATTAATGATTATAATTTATTTGGTCGAGTTTATCATGTGAATATGCAGTTAGAACACGGCTTTCGTGACGAAATAGATGACTATAGTGACGTATATGTTCGTTCTTTACAAGGCAATATGGTTCCGATCAGTTCGCTCATTCATGTAGAAAGAATCGTCGGTCCAAATGTCATACAGAGATTTAATATGTTTAACGCAGGATTGATTTCAGTACAGCCCGCCCCTAAATATAGTTCGAGCGAAGCAATGAGTGCTATTGAAGATATTGCTGCACAAGTTCTTCCTAGCGGTTATACGATTGAATGGACAGGAACGGCCTATCAGGAGAAATTACTTCAGAAAAAAGGCAACTATACATTCATATATGCAGTTATCTTTATTTTCTTAATCTTGGCAGCTTTATATGAAAGCTGGAGTATTCCATTTGCAGTTTTAATGACTGTTCCATTTGCATTGTTTGGGGCTGCTCTAGGGGTATATCTACGTGGGTTAGAAAACGATATTTATTTCCAAATCGGTTTAATTACACTAGTCGGACTTACGGCAAAAAATGCAATTCTTGTTGTTGAATTTGCTCAACAGAAACTGAGAGAAGGTTATAGCCTTTATGATTCGACTATCGAGGGAGCAACAATTCGATTACGCCCGATTATTATGACATCACTAGCGTTTATTGGGGGAACAATTCCTTTAGCGATTAGTACGGGAGCTGGATCCAATAGCAGACATATTATAGGAACAACTGTAGTTAGTGGTATGACGGTATTGACATTAATAGCGATCTTTTTTATTCCTCTTTTCTACTATCTGATTATGAAGTTTAAAATGAAGCTTTCCCAAAAAAAGGTTGATTATGAAGACTAATATATCTATTTTACTTGCAAGCATTTTATTGATAAGCGGTTGTTCTCTGACTCCTCATCTCGAAGTGAAATCACCGGAACTTCCAACAGAACTAATAAAATCAGAAACTAATTCATCGATTGATGCGAGATGGTGGAACGCTTATAATGATTCTCTTTTGAATGCTTTGATTGAAGAAGCGATAAGAAATAATGATGATTATAAAATTGCTATATCAAAATTGAGCGAAGCAGAGGCATTATTGGGGCTCAATGAATCTGAGCGATATCCCAATGTAAGTGGTGGAACTTCCATTAATAGACAAAAAACTAGTCAGGAAGCTAATCAAATTGCAGGTCAAAATATATATGATACCTATCAAGTCTCTGCAAGTGTTAAATATGAAATGGATTTGTGGGGAAAATTAAAAGGTCTTAGAGACGCTGCTTATTCTCAATATTACGCAACTGCAGCTGATCGTGATACAGTACGTTTATCATTAATTGCAAATGTTGCAGAAGCATATATTAATCTTATTGCTATTAATCAGCATATTTTTTTACTGGAAGAAAAAATTAAATTGTATCAAGATGAATTTTCCTATCGTAAACAACAGTATCGGTTTGGTGCTATTGATTCCATGACCCTTGAACAAGCCCGTGTGCAGGTAATAGAGACAAAACTTTTATTGGAACAGTATAAAGAATCAAAAGAACTTAGTGAGAATGCCTTAGCACTATTGGTCGGGCGTACACCAAAATCAATGATAGATAAAGGGTTTATTGTTAAAAAAGATTTTCCTAAACCACTAAATATACCTACATTTCTATCTTCTGAAATCTTACAACAACGTCCTGACATCCGTTCTGCTGAAGAACATCTTCGAGCTATCAATTTTAATATAGGTGTAGCTAGGGCTGCTTATTTTCCATCAATTTCTTTAACGGGGAATATTGGAGTTGAAAGTTCACAACTTGGAAATTTATTTCAAAATTCAGCAAATTTTTGGGGAATAGGACCTTCGGTGAGTGTACCAATATTTGATTTCGGTCGAATTGATAAGCAAATTAAAAATGTTGAGGCACAAAAAGAGACTAGTGAAATAGTATATGCCAAGACAGTTAAAAACGCATTCAATGAGATTTATGACTCATTAAAAAAAATAGAAGCAACGCAAAAAAAATTTGATTTTCAGGAAGAAGTTTTAATAGCGAATCGAAAAGTAGCTGAACTTTCTAATATCCGCTATAGCGAAGGATATGTGGATTACTTGAATGTGATTGATGCTAAAAATAAGTTACTAAGTGCGGAACAGAATAAAATAGATCTTCAAGCTAAAATGATTATTAATCAAATTACGTTGTATAAGGCCCTTGGAGGAGGATGGAAGTAGATGCTATTTTGAATTTTCTATACTAAAACATATGGCGTATTTTTTATAATGAGTGCTTTGCGTATTATTAAATTATGTTGATATATTCTAAATCTTTTTTATCTATTTAATGTGTACAGTTTTGATTGAAAATTGCTTAACTATATATAGTGTAAAATAGTCTATTAAAAAAAGGGTTATGTATGCAAAATTCTATTATCAAACTTTATTGTAAATAACATGGCCGCCAAAGGAAAAAAATGAGATATTTCTACTACGTCCATACGGGGCACCGTATCGGTCTGGATCGCTTCCACCGCGCCGTTGCGATCGTCAACGAACTTCAAAAAGAGATCGACATCACCCTGCTGTGTTCGGATTTCCGGATCGCATCACAGGCGAGAGAATACGGGATCAAACGCGCCGTCGGGGTCGATGTCGTGCGCAACATCCCCCAAATCGCCGTTCACGGCGACAAGATCATTTTCGATTCGGCCGAGCTCAATCCGGTCTTGCACGAAGACATGTGCCGTTTTTTCTCGACGTTTGTCCGAATCGGCGACGACCCTTCCGATGCGAAGCACCCGGGCGAATTCCTGATCTCCCCCTATCTCGAAGGAGAAGGGATCTGCCGCGGCGTGGTGATCGGCGAACAATACTTCCGCCCGCTTCCCAAGACGATCGCGATGGCTCTTTTTTTCGGGGACGACGACTACGAAAAGGACCTCGAAAAACTCCAGGGGATATTCGCACCGCACAAGATGGACCTGCTGATGGGCTTTTATCATTTCCTGGGATACGAGAATAGCCTGAAAGAGAGTTTCGGGACGATCCATGATTCAGAGACATACGATGAGGTGATCCGCTCGACGAACGTTTTACTCAGCGCCTCGCCGCAGGCGGTTTTGCAGAACCTCGCCGCCGGAGGCCGCCCCGTTTACCTTCAGCGCCCCGATTATCCGCACGATTTTCTCCCCCTTTTCAAAGAACTGAATATCCCGGTCGTGACCGATCTTACGCAAGAACAGCTTATGCAAACCATAAGTACCGCTTTATCAAACAACTATCACTTAATGGATAAAAACAATACGAAAGTAATCGAATTCATAAGGAAAACTTTCAATTTATAGAAACTTTAAACCTTTTTCACTTATGATAGAGTGTTAAATTTCCAAATTAAGTGAGATGACAATGATGGATGAAAGCAGAAGAGGGTTTATCGGAAAAGCCTTTGGTGCCGTCGCCGCCGTCGGAGGGATCGCATCGCTGATCGCGATGAAGAAGACATGGGATCCGCTTCCGAGCGTCATGTCTGCCGGTTTCACGACAGTCGACGTATCAGGGCTCGAAGCCAATAAACTCGAAGTCGTCGTATGGCGGGGCAAACCGGTGTTTGTCCTTAAATATACCGAAGATATGAAACCGACCGACGGACGCAGCGTCAAAATCGGGGATCACTATTTCTCTGTAATGATCGGGCTGTGTACCCACCTGGGATGTATCCCGGCCTACCGTGCCGACCAGCACGATTTCAAATGCGCCTGTCACGGCGGTGAATTCACCGATGCGGGCATCAACAAGTTCGGACCGCCGCCGCGTCCGCTCGACATTCCTCCGTTCAAACTTGACGGCGTAACGCTTGTACTGGGTGAAGAAGGCCCTGAATACAAAGCGATGATGGCAAAAGCGTAAGGGGGGAAGTATGGCAGAATTTAAAAAAGCAGACTCGATGCTCGAGTGGTTTGACCAGCGTCTGGGTGTCGTCAACTTTGCAAAAGTGATGATGACCGAGTATTGGATTCCCAAAAATATCAACTTTTTGTGGGCGATGGGGGTATTGCTGACCGTATTGTTCACATTCTTGCTGGTCTCGGGGATCTTTTTGTTGATGTATTACAAACCGGATGTCAACCTGGCATTCGACAGCGTCAACTATACGATCATGCAGGAAGTCGCCTACGGATGGCTGTTCCGTCATATCCACGCAGTGGGTGCGTCGGTGGTGTTCCTGGTCATCTACATCCATATGTTTACCGGGATCTATTACGGCTCGTACAAAAAAGGGCGTGAGATGATCTGGATTTCAGGGATGTTGCTGTTTGTCCTTTTCTCGGCGGAAGGGTTCAGCGGATACATGCTTCCGTGGGGCCAGATGTCGTACTGGGCGGCGTACGTTATTACCGAAATCTTCGGCGGGATTCCTGTGATCGGAGACGAACTGGTGGTTTGGATCCGCGGTAACTTCTACGTTTCCGATGCGACCCTGACCCGCTTCTTCATGCTGCACGTGCTGCTCATTCCGTTGCTGATCCTCGGTGCGATCGCCTTCCACTTCTACGCGCTCCGTTTCCCGCATGTCAACAACGAAGACGGCGAGTTTTTCGACTTCGACGAAGAGGCCGAGAAATACAAAGCAGGCAAGAAAAAAGAGTCCAAAGTCGTCCCTTTCTGGCCGGTGTTCCTCTCGAAAGACTTTTTCGTCCTCGGGTTCTTTATGCTCTTCTTTTTCTACCTGGTCTTCTTCCATTACGGGTTCGCGATGGACGCGATCAATTTCGACAAAGCCGACGGCCTGAAAACCCCTGCCCACATCTACCCTGAGTGGTACTTCCTGTGGAGTTACGAAGTGTTGCGCGGATTCTTCTTTGAAATCGCCGGTATTTCCGGAAAAGACCTCGGTCTGATCGCATTCGGAATCGCGAACGCGATTTTCTTCTTCATGCCGTGGCTGGACCGCTCGCCGATGGTTAAACCGGCGAACAAGCGCCCGTATTTCAAATACTGGTTCTGGTTCATGATGGTTGACCTGATCGTGTTGACGATTTACGGAAAACTGCCTCCGACCGGTGCCAACGCATGGGTAGGATTCGCGTCATCTCTGACGTTCCTGACGCTGTTCGCGTTGCTGCCGTTTATTACCAAAGCAGAAGCTAAAAAAGTGGGGGGCAAATAATGAAAGAGTTTAAAATCTTGGCCGTCATTGTTGCTCTTGTCGGCATTACCTATTACGGGATCGAACCGTATGCGCACCACGTGATGCATCCGGAGGTCGCACCCGCCGATTTCACGTTCAAAGATCTGAAAAACGTTGATACGTCGATTGCAGGGAACCCCGAAAACGGGAAAGTCCTCGTCGAAGCCAACTGTATCGCGTGTCACTCGATCGAAACGGCGGGCCATCCGCAGATGATGCCAAACGCCGATGCTGCCGCCAGCTACGGCGTCGTTCCTCCCGATCTGAGCGGAGCGGGGTGGATTTACGACAAAAACTATTTGGCCAATTTCATCTTTGATCCCGTCAGCGCGATGAAACTTCAGCACAAATACACGCCTGAAAGCGGCAAACAGTTCCCGATGCCTTCGTACAACTGGATGTCGGCGCAGGAAATCATGGATATCGTCGCGTACCTGCAGTCGATCGCTCCCAAAGCGAAATCGGGGACCGAATCGCATAAAAATACATTCGAAGCGGCATGCGGACGCTGCCACTCCATGGCCTATGCGGGACTCGAATCGACCACGCCTCCCGATGTGATCAAAAACTACATGGGAGCCACACCGCCGGATCTGTCGCAATACATCAAAAGCCGCGGCGAGCACTACCTTTACAGCTTCATCAACGACCCGCAGGTTCTCCTGCCCGGAACGTCGATGCCCAGAACGGGTCTGAACCAGAAAGCCCAAGAAGAGGTCATCGCCTACATGGAAGAGATCGGCGACCGCAAAAAAGCCGAACGCGAAAGCCTCGGGCTTTACGTGATGCTTTATACCGCGGTATTCGCTCTTCTGGCCTGGGCGTGGAAACGCAAAATCTGGTCGGAAGTACACTAAGGAGTCAGGGATGAAAATGATTAAAATGATGGCTCTTGCCGCACTGCTCGGCAGTGCGGTCATGGCAAACGAAACGCTGGCCCTGAACATGAGCCAGATGGAAAACGGCCTGAGCAACGTCCAAAAAGGGTTTTTGTACAACGCACCCGTCCTTATCAAAGGGGGCATCAGCGAAATCCAAAAAGCCAACGCGTTGTTTCATAACGCCGATGCGACCAAAAAGTATCTTCCTAAAGAAAAACAGCATATGAGCAACATCGCCTTCAATGCCGCGAAGCGTATCGACGCTTCGAGCAACGAGCTCATCAAAGCGCTGAATAAAAAAGAATACTCCAAAGCGAGCCAGTCGTATTCGGAGATCGTCAACGCCTGTACCGCGTGCCACGCCGTCGTTCGCGGCTGGTAAAGCGTACCTGCGCCCCGCGGGGCGTTCCTTCGTGTCTGCGCCTTTGGTTGTGCAGCTTTCTCTAATTCCTCCGATAAATAAAACTCCAAACAACATTTCGCTACACTCCCGCCATAATGGATAAGGTTTAGATACAAGGATCACTTTGCTAGTTGACAGTTACGGCCGTACGGTCGATTATTTGAGGGTGTCGGTGACGGAGCGGTGCAATTTCCGCTGCCAGTACTGCATGCCCGAAAAACCCTTTTCGTGGGTTCCCAAAGAGAATCTGCTCAGTTTCGAGGAACTGTTCGAATTTATCCGCGTGGCGATTGACGAAGGGGTAAAGAAGATCCGCATTACGGGGGGTGAGCCGCTTCTGCGCGAAGACCTCGACGCCTTTATCAAAATGATCCACGACTACAAAAACGACATCGATCTGGCGATGACCACGAATGCCTACCTGCTCAAAGGATCCGCCCAAAAGCTCTACGATGCGGGACTTCGGCGGCTGAACGTCTCGATCGATTCGCTCAAACCCGACGTAGCTGAGAAAATCGCCAAAAAAGACGTTCTCGGTCCCGTACTGGCCGGCGTGGAAGAGGCGCTCAAAGTGGGGATGAAGGTTAAGGTGAATATGGTTCCCATGAAAGGGCTCAATGACGGGGAAATCCTTGACGTTCTCGAGTACTGCAAAGCCCGCGGTATGACGGTACGCTTCATCGAATACATGGAGAACGTCCACGCGGAGGTGAATATCAAGGGGATGCAGAGCCCCGAATTGCTGGAGATAATCGGTAGCCGGTACGCGTACGAAGACCTGGGATTCGACGGCCACTCCCCATCGCACTATTACCGTCTCGAGGACGGCTATGAATTCGGGATCATCGAACCCCACAAAGACGATTTCTGCACCAAATGCAACCGCATCCGCCTCACCGCCGAGGGCAACCTGATCCCCTGTCTCTATTTCGACGAGGCGATGAGCATCCGTGACGCCGTCCGTCGGGGAGACATCAAAGAAGCGGCGCTGGTGCTCAAAGAGGTCGTCCGTACCAAGCCGGAGAAAAACCGCTGGAGCGAAGGGGATGCAGAAGCCTCGAACCGCGCCTTCTACGAAACGGGAGGGTGAGATGCTCTACCTGGTAGAACATTTTTACTCCGTGCAGGGGGAGGGAAAATATACGGGACATCCGTCGATGTTTTTTCGCTTCGGAGGGTGCAACCTGACCTGTGAGGGATTCGGGTGCACCGAAATCGCCCCGGACGGGAGCGAAGTGATCGGATGCGATACCGTATATGCCGTCGACCGAAAGGGATTCGGCGGGATGTGGATGGAGATCGAGGAACTCCAGACGCTGATCTGGATCATGAACGGCTACCGCCTTCCTCCCCATGTCGACGTCGTTTTGACCGGCGGGGAACCGCTGGTGTACGCAAGCGAGCCGATTTTCGTTCAGTTTATCGAATACCTGGTGTCGCAGGGGCACCGTGTGACCTTCGAGACGAACGGGACGATCGCACCCGACTTCGGGCGCTACCCTTTTTACCGGGAAGCGACCTACGCCCTTTCGGTCAAGCTCTCCAACAGCGGCGAGCCCAAAGCCCGACGGGTCAGACCTGAGGCGATCACCGCGATTGTCGCCAATGCGAAAGAGTCGTTTTTCAAATTCACCGTCGACGAGCCTTCCTTGATGAACCACATCGAGACGGAGATCGACGAGATCATCGCCGAATACCCCTTCACGCCCGTTTACTGCATGCCGCTGGGCGGTGACAAGGCGCATATCGAAGCCAACTGCGAATCGGTGATCGAGTTGTGCAAACGCCGGGGATTCATCTATTCCGATCGTCTCCATATCCGTATCTGGGATCAGAATCACGGGGTATAATATCGAGATTACTTGAGGTCGGAACAGGTGACCTCAAAAGGCAGTGACCCATCATGATTATCCGTAAACTTTTCAAATTCGAAAACGCCCACATCGTCCGAGGTTGTTCCACGCAGCGTTGCCGCGCCTCGATCCACGGCCATTCGTACAAGGTCGAAGTGCTGTTCGAATCCAAATACCTCGACCGGGGGCAGATGGTGTACGATTTCGGCCTGATGAAGCAGGGGATGAAAGAGCTGATTGATAGTTTCGATCATGCCGTGGCGATCTGGGATGCGGATCACACCGAATACATCGACGCGATGAAAGAGTATTCGGCACGGTGGGTCCTCCTCCCCGTTTCCCCTTCCTGCGAGCAGTTTGCGCGGGTCATTTTCCTGATGATCGACCGTTTGCTCTGTTCCACCCACATGATTAACGGTGAGCGCGGGGTAAGGCTGCACAGCGTCATCGTACACGAAACCGACACGGGATACGCGCAGGCGTTCGAGGAGGACGCTTATTCGGAATGGATGGGGACGATTGCGCTCGATGCAATCCGTTTCAGCAAAGAGGTGCGCGAGGGGTGGAGCGATCCGCAACTGTGGGAAAAGGTCCTCAACGGCGATATCTTCGTCAACCCCGATACCGTTTAAACGGTAATCAAAGAGTTTTTTTCGAAAGCGCTGAAGGGCCAGCGTGTGGGGATCACTTTGACTTCCGAGCCTTTTTCCAGCCTTTCGAGTGCGGCATCGACCATCACATAGGCGTTGGCGCGTGAAAGAGGGAGGACCATTCCGGGACCGAACTTCGGGCTCGGGGTGAACGATTCCCCGTCGTACCACCCCGGGATCAGCGCCCTTCGCCCTTTTTTGACGCGGAAATCTTCTCCCATTTTCGCCGCAAGGGCAGAGAGGTATTTGTCCCCCCGACCGCTTAGTGCAAGAATGGCACTCTGGGCGAAGAGTTCGAAACACAGCGCCGCGGCCAGGGGATTGCCCGGGAGATTGAGGACCAGCGTCGAGCCGATCCGTCCGAACGTCGTCGGTTTTCCGGGTTTGATGTCGACTGATTCGAAAGCGCTCTCAAATCCCAGTGAGGCGAACGCCTCTTTGGTATAGTCGGCATCGCCGACGCTGACGCCTCCGGAGGTGATGATGAAATCGGCACGCAGCGCGCTGCGGATGTGTTCACGGATCGATTCGAGCGTATCCTGGGCGGTGCCGGTAAAAATAACGTCACATCCCAGCTCCCGTGCCCGTGCGGCGAAAGTGGGGGTGTTGGTATTGTAAAGCTGTCCCGCACCGACGCTTTCGTAATGCATTTTCAGCTCGTTGCCCGAAGAGAAAAGGGCAATACGGGGACGGCGGAAAAGGCGTACGTGCGTAATCCCCTGCGACGCCAGTAACGCGATGTGGTGAGCGTGCAGCAGCGTGCCGGACTCGAGCAGCACCATCCCTTTTTCGATGTCTTCGCCGCGAAGGCGGATGTGTTGGGAAGGGCGGATCGAAGTGGGGAGGGTGACGCGCCCTTCTTCCAGTTGAACCTCCTCGACGGGAACGATAGCCTCGCATCCTTGCGGAATGCGCGCACCCGTCATGATCCGGATGCACTGGTCTTCGACCATGCGGATCTCTTCTTGATCGCCGGCAAAGATGGTGCACGACTGGGTGAGGGTTTTCCCCGCATCTTCCACCCGTACGGCATAGCCGTCCATCGCCGAGTTGTCAAAAGCGGGGAGGGGATACGCGGCGCTGACCTCTTGTGCCAGAACCCGGTGAACGGCGTTTTCGATCGGCTCGATTTCGCTTTCGAGCGGATGGGAAAGCGCGTAAATTTTTTCGAGCGCCTCTTCTACGCTGATCGCCATGGTGCCTCCTTCAAAACGGCGTGCGGATCGCACGGTCGCGGTTTTAAAAATGATAGACGATTATAGGCAAATTAAGGTAAAATCCCCTTTATGGAAGCTATGTATGCAGCGGGATTGAATATCCACTATTTCGGGGTCATTGTGCTGATGGGGGTCGTCCTCTTCAATATCGTCATGCTCGCCTTGTCGCAGCAGGTGGTTCGCTACGCGAAGCGGATGCGGATCGTGATGCCCATATCGGCATCCCTGATCGCCCTGATCCTTTTTACGGGGGCGGTGATGATGGCGGCCAAGCAGTTGGCGTTTAACGCTTCGAACGTGGCGATGATCGCCGTCGCCGTCGTCATGATCGTGCTGGAAGCCAAGCGCTACAAAACCCTTAAACGCCGGACCGACATTTCGAAGGAAGGGGCGTTTGAAGGTTACAAAGCCAAAGCGTTCCGTTTTCTGGGGATCGAGATGGCGCTGCTGGGACTGATGACGGGATGGATGGTGGCACTGTGAAATTTTTGCTCCATCCCGACGCGGGTGCGCCGGAGCTGAGCGTCAGCGGGGACGACTACAAATACCTGATCAAAGTCCGCCGTCACAAAAGCGGTGACCTGATCGCGTTTCGCAGCCGCAGGGCATTGCAAGAAGAGTTCCGTTACCGGTTGGAGAGAACGGAGGGAAAAAGCGCGTTGTTCCGTCTTGAAAGCCGAAGAGAAGCTCCGTGCGAGGCAACCCGAAAACTGCACATAGGGTGGTGCCTCGTGGACCCCAAAACGGTGGAAAAAACCCTTCCGATGCTGAGCGAATTGGGCGTCGGGACAATAACGTTCATCCATTGCCGCCGTTCGCAGCGCAATTTCCGCCTTGATTTCGAGCGGTTTGAGCGGATCTTGGAGAGCTCCATTATCCAGTGCGGCCGCACCTCCTTGATCGAATTGCGCGAGAGCCGCAGCCTCGGTGATTTTTTAAACGACCATCCGGATGCCGTTGTCATGGATTTCGGCGGAGAGCCTTTGCGGGGAGACGAGGGGATCGACACCATCGTCATCGGTTGCGAAGGGGGATTCGACGACAGCGAACGAAAACTGTTTCGAAACATCCGTTCATTCGCGGTCCCGACCGTCCTGCGCTCCGAAACGGCGGCGGTGGCCGCTGCCGCGGCGCTGTTGTAAAAAAATCTTTTTTAAGATATAATTCGCCTCCAAATCATCCGCCCCCGTACGGATGTAAAACTATACCGGCCGACGTACAACGACGTCGACCACCAAGGCATAACCTAATGAAAAAAGATCTTCACCCTAACGTTGTCGAAGCAACGGTAAACTGCGCATGCGGCAACACGTTTAAAACAAAGAGCGTCAAAGAATCGATCCGTGTCGATATCTGCAACGAATGCCACCCGTTCTACACCGGTTCTGAGCGTCAGGTCGACACTGCCGGACGTATCGATAAATTCAAAAAACGCTACTCGCTCAACTAATCACCCAAGCTCCCCGGGGAATCCCCGAGGGGCCTTTTGCTCTCGCAATTACGCTTGCCTCTTTAAGGCAGAACCGGGAAGAACCATGCTTTCACTTGTCCCCACTCCCATCGGAAACATTGCCGACATCACCCTTCGTACACTAGAAGCTCTCGCGCAGGCCGAGGTTTTATTGTGCGAAGATACCCGTGTGACGAAAAAACTTCTCCATTTCCTGAAGGAACGCTACAACCTGGCCATTGCGCAAGAGCAGCAGTTTGTCAGTCTCCACTCCCATAACGAAGCCGATTTTCTGGCGGGTTTGAGCCCCGATTTTTTTGACCGCAACGTTGTCTACGTCAGCGATGCGGGGATGCCCGGCTTCAGCGATCCGGGGCAGATGCTCGTGCGCTATTGCATCGACAACGGGGTTGAGTACGACGTCCTTCCCGGAGCCAATGCCGCGCTGACGGCATTTGTCGCCAGCGGTTTCGTGGAGACGAAGATGCTGTTCGCGGGATTCCTTCCGCACAAAGGGAACGACCGTTCCGCCGCGTTGCAGGAGGCCCTTTTCAACGGCTATACCACGGTACTGTACGAAGCACCGACGCGGCTGGAAAAACTGCTGCGGGAGATTTCCGCCGCCGCGCCGCTGCGGGAAGTTTTCCTGGCAAAGGAACTGACGAAAAAATTTCAGCGCTTTTACCGCGGCACCGCGGCCGAGCTGCTTGAGAGGATGGAAAAAGAGATCCGCGGGGAATGGGTCGTAGTGATCGGAGCCTCGGAGGGGAAAAGTTCGGCGCTGTGCGAAGCCGACATCCTCGCTCTCGACATACCCAAAAAAGCGGCATCGAAGCTGATTGCCCGGATAACGGGCGAAAATCCCAAAGAGTGTTATCAGCGACTCTTAAACACATAGAGATATAATAACCGTTAAAAAACATTTCAAGCCCGCGGGCACAAGCAAAGAGAGCAGAATGCTTATTTACGGAAAACAGCCCGTATTCTACGCGCTGGAGCGCCATAAAGACCGGATCAAGACCCTTTATCTGGCCAAAGAGATCGACAAAAAAGAGTACGGCGCCCTCATGAAAATGGGCTTCGAGATCAAGCGTATCCCTCCCAACGCCGCGCAGTCGATGGTGAAGGGGGGAAACCACCAGGGCTACATAGCCGATATCTCCCCGGTCGTTCCCTATGCCTCCCCGTTTCTCAAACGGTGCGATTTCGTGGTGGTGCTCAGCTCCATTACCGATGTCGGGAACATCGGTTCGCTGGTCCGCAGCGCGTATGCCCTCGGGGTCGATGCCCTTGTCATCTGCGGGATCAAAGAACCCAATCTCGAGCCGATTATCCGTACCAGTACCGGGGCCGCGCTCGATTTGCCGCTGGTGATCGTGCACAACATCCATGATGTCATGCACGAACTCAAACAGTCCAGATTTACCCTTTATGGGGCAATGATGGAAGGCAAGGACGTACGGGAAACGCGTTTTGCCCCCAAGCGGGCGCTGATCCTCGGAAACGAGGGCGAAGGGCTCAGCGGACGGGTTCAAAAAGGGCTGGATGAGGGGGTGTCGATCCGGATGGCACACGATTTTGATTCCCTGAACGTCGGCGTTGCCGGCGCAATTTTGATGGAGAGAATGCGATGAGTAACTACAAAACGTTTGAAGATTTGCAGGCCCTTGGATCGGAAAAAATCCATGAAAGAACCCATATTTCACGGGATAAACTTGCGCTGGTACTGGACAAAGCCTACGACAAGATCGGGCGGGTTCAGTTTATGGGATTTCTCTCGATTCTCGAACGCGAATACGATGTCAATCTCGATCCGATCCGCGACGAGTATGACGCCTACCGCCAAGAACACGCCGAAGCGCTTGCCCCCAAAGCATCGGTAATCCTGCAGGCCCCTTCGAACGCCAAGCGAAAATGGCTGATCGCCGGTACCGTTGCGATCGCGCTGCTGGTCGGAGGAGGCTCATTTTTGCAGAGTTTCCTCTCCAACGAACCGCGCGAAGAGGTGATGAAGCTCACTTCGCTGGCGGTTGAAGCGGTCAAAGAAGCGGCCGAAACCAATACCAGCGTCGAAACCAACGCCACCACGGAGACGAACCGCAGCATCACGGCGGCCGAACACAATACGACCAAACCGCTTTCCCCGGCTTCGGCGGGAACGACTACCATCCTTCCGAAATACAAAGTATGGGTCGGCATGATCGACAAAGCCACGGGTGCCAAAACCCAGAAAATCACGGGTGATCCGATTGTGATCGACACTTCCAAAGAGACGCTGCTTGTCCTTGGCCACGGAATGATCGAGATCGAGACGGCGGGCGAAAAACAGCAACTCAAAGAGAAAAATACGGTCCATTTCTGCGTTGAGAACGGTGCGCTCAAACAGATCCGCCAAAGTGAATTCATGGAACGCAACGGCGGGAAGAACTGGTAAGGAAGATTACGGTGCGTTTCGCGGCCTTGTTGCTCCTTGCCCCGCTGCTCTCTTTCGCGGCGAATCCCGCGCGCATCCAGGCACGAATAGTTTTCGAGGGGGAGCCCGCCGTTGCGCTTAAAACGCTTCAGAACGGTTTTAGCGCCGTCGGATACCGTTTGGACGTACGGAGTTTCAGTGTCCGGAACAAAGAGGGCGAGATTTCGGGCGAAGCGCACGGGATCCGTCCCTTCGACGCGGCGGCATTTGCTGAAAACATGGCCGAGGAGGGGGTTTCGGTTCTCAACGAGGGATCATCCAAAGGGGTGTTCAAGATTCGCATGAATGCCCGAAACGGTATCTGGAACGTTCCCCTGATCGCCCCCGAAGAGGGAGCGCAGCTGGAACGTTCGGCCATCCCGCAATGGTTCGGGGTGGAAGCGGGACAGACGATCCGCATCGAATCCCCCTATGTCGGGAAATGGTATCCCGACGTCGCTGTTCTTGATGCGTCGATGCAGGTGCTGTATTCCGTACGGTCGGAAGTCCCGAAAGAGGAATACGCCTTTGATCTTCCCCCCGGAGCCCGTTATCTTAAAGTTTCCAATACCTGGGGAATGAAAGCGCTTCGGGAAGGGACGTGGGTCGAGTCCAAATCGCCCGGCCGCTAAGTCTTGAATTATAGATAAACTAAGCCTCTTATGCTAAAATGGCGCAATTTTTTATGCACAGGTTGTAGCCATGTTTGATGAAATCCAATTCGACCGGATTAAACGCCTTCCCAAATATGTATTTGCCGAAGTAAACGAACTGAAAATGGCGCGTCGCCGCGCCGGCGCCGACGTCATCGATTTTAGTATGGGGAACCCCGACGGAGACACCCCCGAGCACATCAGAGAGAAACTGATCGAATCGGCCCAAAAAACGAAAACGCACGGCTATTCGGTCTCCAAAGGTATTCCCAAACTGCGTCAGGCGATCTGCGACTGGTACAAACGCCGCTACGACGTCGATCTCGACCCCGAAACCGAAGCGGTCGCGACGATGGGTTCCAAAGAGGGTTACGCCCACCTGGCATACGCGATCACCAACCCCGGCGACGTCGTCGTCGTCCCCGATCCGACCTATCCGATCCATTCATATGCGTTTATCCTCGCCGGCGGTAACGTACAGAAAATGGAACTGCCCTTCGACGAAGACTACAAAGTGGACGAAGACCTCTTTTTCGAGCGTCTGGAGCAGGCGTTTCACGTCTCTTTCCCCAAGCCCAAATACGTCGTCGTCAATTTCCCGCACAATCCAACGACCGCGACCGTGACGCCCGCGTTTTACACCCGTATCGTCGAGATGGCCAAGCGCGAGCGTTTTTACATCATCAGCGACATCGCTTACGGCGATATTACGTTTGACGGCTACGCAACCCCTTCGATTCTTGCGGTTCCGGGAGCAAAAGACGTCGCGGTCGAGAGTTTCACCCTCTCCAAAAGCTATAACATGGCGGGGTGGCGCGTCGGTTTCTTCGTCGGAAACCCAAAACTGATCGGCGCGTTGCAGAAAATCAAAAGCTGGCTGGATTACGGGATGTTTACCCCGATCCAGGTTGCGGCGACCGTCGCGTTGCAGGGAGATCAGAGCTGCGTCAAGGAGATCGTGGAAAAATACGATCATCGCCAGGATGTCCTGCTCGAAGCGTTTAACCGCGCCGGGTGGCCGATCCGCCGTAATCAGTCGTCGATGTTCGTCTGGGCCCGCATTCCCGAATGTGCCCGCCATATGGGAAGCCTTGAATTCTCCAAACGTCTCCTCGTCGAAGCGAACGTCGCGGTGGCTCCGGGGATCGGATTCGGCGATTACGGCGACGAGTACGTCCGTATTGCGTTGATCGAAAACGACAAACGGATCCGCCAGGCGGCGAAAAACATCAAGCATTTTCTCCAGTCGCTGGGCTGCAAGGGTGGCGAGTGACCCGTGTCGGCGTAATCGGGGTCGGGACGGTCGGCCGCTCCGTCGTTGAAATTCTCGAAGAGAACCGTTCGATTATCACCGCCCGTTCAGGGGAAGAGATTGTGGTCAAAAGCGGTGTCGTACGCAACCCCGAAAAAGTTTCAGACCTCTCAATCGCGATATCGCAAAATCCCGACGATATTCTCGACGATCCCGAAATCGACATCGTCGTAGAGTTGATGGGGGGGGTTGACCTGCCGCTGCAGGTAGTCCAAAAAGCGCTTCGTAACGGCAAAGCGGTTGTCACGGCGAACAAGGCGCTGCTGGCGTACCACCGTTACGCGCTCCAGGAGATCGCGGGGGACATCCCGTTCGAATTCGAAGCGAGCGTTGCGGGGGGGATACCGATCATCAACGCGCTGCGCGACGGTTTATCTGCGAACCACATCCTCTCAATCACCGGGATCATGAACGGCACGTGCAATTTTATGCTGACCAAAATGATGAACGAAGGGGCGGCGTTTGAGACGGTACTGGCCGAAGCGCAGGCCCTGGGGTATGCCGAGGCCGATCCGACGTTCGATATCGGCGGCTTCGATGCGGCGCACAAGCTGCTGATCCTCGCGTCGATCGCGTACGGTATCGACGCGAAACCCGAGCAGATGCTGATCGAGGGGATCGAGGGGA
Organism: Sulfuricurvum sp. IAE1; assembly: GCF_004347735.1. NCBI lineage: Bacteria > Pseudomonadati > Campylobacterota > Epsilonproteobacteria > Campylobacterales > Sulfurimonadaceae > Sulfuricurvum > Sulfuricurvum sp. IAE1. The sequence goes on from NZ_SLTI01000063.1 coordinate 159,432, forward strand.
TCACACAGGCAGACATCGCATTTGCCAAAGAGTTCGGCTACACCATCAAACTTCTCGGGATCGCCAAACGCGACGGTAACGAGGTCGAACTGCGCGTTCATGCGGCGCTGGTGAGCGAAGAGGCGATGATCGCGAAAATCGACGGCGTGATGAACGGCATCAGCGTCGTCGGCGACCGTGTCGGCGAAACCCTCTATTACGGTCCGGGTGCGGGCGGAAACGCGACGGCGAGCGCGGTGGTGGCCAACATCATCGATATTGTACGCTCGGGCAAACGATCGCCGATGCTGGGATTCAACCATCCGCTCGAAGAGGGGCTCCGCCTAAAATCCAGTGATGAAATCCGCTCCAAGTATTATTTGCGCCTGCGGGTGTCGGACAAACCCGGGATTCTGGCCCAGATCACCCAACTCTTCGCCGATCACGCGATCTCTATCGAAGCGGTGATTCAGCGCCCCTGCCAGAAAGAGTGCGCCCACCTATTGTTCGCGACCCATGAAGCGACCGAACGCTCGATCCGCGAAATGATGCTCCGGCTTGAAACGCTCTCCCCGGTTCTTGAAGCTCCGTTTATGATACGGATCGTATAAGCGGAGCGCTCCGCTCCCCTCTTCTTTTCCACCTTAATAAAAATTTAACATAAATTAATGTAACATACGCGTCCACTTTGCACACTCGGACACACAGGTTGAATGTTTCTCACTGTGTTTGACGCAGTCAGAAGTATTGGTGAGGTTTCGACCCACCTACGAGGGCAAGTGACCTAAATGAACGGAGCCTACCGATGAAAGTACGTTCTTCAGTGAAGAAAATGTGCGACGATTGCAAAATCATCAAGCGCAAAGGGGTAGTTCGCGTAATCTGCAAAACCCCAAAACATAAACAAAGACAAGGATAAGCATGGCACGTATTGCTGGTGTAGACTTACCTAAGAAAAAACGGATCGAGTACGGTCTGACCTATATCTACGGGATCGGACTTCATACGTCTCGCAAAATTTTGGATGCGACAGGGATCGATTACAATAAACGTGTATACGAACTCTCAGAAGACGAAGCGGCAACTATCGCCAAAGAGATCCGCAACAGCGGTATCGCGGTTGAGGGGGACCTTCGTAAAGAAGTCGCTATGGATATCAAAGCGTTGATGGACCTGGGTTCATACCGTGGTCTTCGTCACCGTAAAGGTCTTCCATGCCGCGGACAGAAAACGAAAACCAATGCACGCACACGCAAAGGTAAAAAGAAAACTGTCGGCTCGGCCACAAAGTAAGGGATTAGTGTATGGCAAAAAGAAAAGCAACCCGTAAAAAAATCGTTAAAAAGAATATTGCCAAAGGTATCGTGCATATCCTGGCTTCATTCAATAACACCCTCGTAACCGTCACCGACGAAATGGGGAACATGATCGCATGGAGTTCAGCAGGAAGCCTTGGTTTCAAAGGTTCTAAAAAATCGACTCCGTTCGCTGCGCAACAAGCAGTCGAAGCGGCAATGGAAAAAGCTATGGTCCACGGAATCAAAGAAGTGGGAATTAAAGTTCAAGGTCCTGGTTCAGGACGTGAAACTGCAGTTAAAAGTGTCGGCGCTATCGAGGGCGTACGCGTTTCTTTCATGAAAGACGTTACTCCTCTGCCACACAATGGATGTCGTGCGCCTAAGCGCCGTCGCGTGTAAGGAGGTTTGTAATGGCAAGATATAGAGGACCCGTAGAAAAAATCGAAAGAAGATTCGGAGTAAGCCTTGGACTTAAAGGTGAACGCCGTCTAGCAGGTAAAAGTGCCCTTGACAAACGTCCGTACGGACCTGGCCAGCATGGTCAGCGCCGCACTAAAATCTCAGAGTACGGTACACAGCTTCGCGAAAAACAAAAAGCGAAATTCATGTACGGTCTGAGCGAAAAACAGATGCGTTCACTGTTCGCCGAAGCGAAACGCCGCACGGGTAACACCGGTACCAACCTGGTAATTCTCCTTGAGCAGCGCCTTGACAACGTTGTCTACCGCATGGGCTTCGCGACAACTCGTCGTTTCGCTCGCCAGCTGGTCAACCACGGCCACATTCTGGTAGACGGAAAACGTGTTGATATCCCTTCTTACCGTGTAAAACCGGGCCAAAAAGTGGAAATTCACGAGAAAAGCAAAAAGAACAACCAGATCGTTCGTGCGGTTGAATTGACTAACCAAACCGGCCTTGCTCCATGGGTTGATATCGACCAGGACAAAGTTTTCGGTATCTTTACACGTCTTCCTGAGCGTGAAGAAGTTGTGATCCCTGTTGAGGAACGTCTAATCGTCGAGCTTTACTCGAAATAATCATTAAAGAAAGGGCGCTCAGCATGAAAAAAATTAAAACATCACCGCTTCTTCCGAAAGAGTTTGTCGTCGAGCAAATCAACGCGAACGAAGCGAACATTATTGCCTATCCGTTTGAAACCGGTTTTGCGGTTTCACTCGCCCACCCACTGCGCCGCTTTTTGCTCAGCAGTTCCGTGGGATATGCTCCGATCGGAATCAAAATCGAAGGGGCAAAGCATGAGTTTGACTCAGTACGCGGGATGCTCGAAGACATTTCGGATTTCATCATCAACCTCAAAGGGGTACGTTTCAAACTGAAAAACGGCCTCAAAGAAAAAGAGATCACCTACAGTTTCGCAGGCCCTTGCGAAATCAGTGGACGCGATCTGGACAATGATGATGTCGAAGTGGTAACGCCGAACGCGTTTTTGGCCACGCTGAACGAAGATGCGAATCTGAACTTCACGGTCAAAATCCATCAGGGTATCGGATACGTTCCGAGCGAAGACGTCCGTGATATGCTGGGTGAAGGTTTCATCGCGCTCGACGCGTTCTTCACACCGGTACGCCGCGCGACCTATTCGATCGAAAACGTCCTTGTCGAAGACAACCCTAACTTCGAAAAAGTGATCATCAACATCGTAACTGACGGTCAGATTACCCCGGTTGATGCGTTTAAAAACGCATTGGAAGTGATGTACGCTCAAATGGCTGTATTCAACAGTGAAGTGAGCATCAAAGCTCCTGCCGTGTCTGAGCGCGCCGACGAGCATCCCGAACTCAAACGTTTGGGCGCACGTATCGAAGAACTCGGGCTGAGTGCCCGCAGTTTCAACTGTCTGGACCGCTCGAACATCAAATACATCGGCGAAATCGTCATGATGAGCCAGAATGATTTGAAAGAGGTTAAAAACCTCGGTAAAAAATCGTTCGAAGAGATTTTGGAAAAAATCAATGAGTACGGTTATACCGTCGGTCAAGAATTGAGCGATGACCTGGTCAGCGCGATCAAAAAGAAAATTGAAGCTGAATAAGCTTAGAAAACAAGAGGAAGTATCTTATGAGACATCGTCACGGATACCGCAAACTCGGTCGGACAAGCGCGCACCGCGCTGCTTTGTTGAAAAACCTGAGCATTGCGTTGATTGAAAACGGCAAAATCGAAACGACTTTGGTGAAAGCCAAAGAACTCCGCTCTTTCGCGGAAAAACTGATTACAACCGCACGTGCGGGTGACGCAAACGCGCACCGCGCCATTTTCGCGGTTCTTCAGAACAAAGAAGCGACAAAAACTCTGATGAACGAAGTCGCTCCCAAATACACCGAGCGCAACGGCGGTTATACCCGTATCGTTAAAACTCGTATCCGCCGCGGTGACGCTACGCCGATGGCATACATTGAACTCGTATAACGAGTTCAATACCCACCCGCTTAAATCGAGCTTCGCTCTAAAACTATCACAATGCTATTAGTCCTTGTTTAGCCCTTTTTTCCTATTATAATAGACACTTTATTATCCCGTGTATCAAAGGCATGCAAACAATGATTCCATTTACCGATGAAGAATTAATCCAGCCGGTCAGCCGCGTTATCGACAAAATCAGACCTTCTCTTGCCCTTGACGGAGGGGATATCGCCTTTTTGACCGTTAAAAACGGAACGATTTATGTACAGCTTCAGGGAGCGTGTGTCGGTTGCGCCAGCAGCGGAAACACGTTAAAGTACGGCGTAGAGCGTCAGCTCCGTATGGATATCCATCCTGAACTGGTGGTGATTAACGTTCCGCACGGGATGGAAAATCAGATCGACGCATTATAATTTCACGGCGTATGTCGATATAGTATTAAACTTCAGGAGGGATTATTTATGAAAACGATCCAACTATCCAAAACCCTCGGACAAGCCAACGACTATTTTCTCGCAGGACAGTATTCGGATGCGCTCAGAGAATATTCTCTGGCCCTCAAAGATTACCCTGACTGTAAAGAAGCCTATAACGGCGCCATCCTCGCCGACATGGCGATGGGCGGTGAAGCCGGAGCCGAGGCGCTTTTTGATTATTACACCATTTTACGCAGCGAAGATGCCGAACAGGCGGACATTGTCATTTCCGAGATTCTCGAAACGATGGACGGGACACTCGAACAGCTTTCCGGCCTATTCGACGAAACAATCAAGCAGCGTCTGGCGTACGAAGACGGCATTATGTACAACGAGTTCAAGGAACTGGTGAAAGACGACAGCGATTTTAACCGTATTTTCGAAAACATCATGTTCTCAACCCGTGTTATCATTACGGAAAAAGAAGATTTCGTCGATTTTTTGGACAATCTGATCGATCACGGATACAAAGAGATGGCATTAAGCTACCTTGAAAGCGCCCTGGGCGTCTATCCGAACGACCGGCAGTTGCGCAATCTCCTTCGACGGCTTGCCAAAGGGAAAAATCTTGAAAATTGAAGTCAATACGCCGGAATTTCGCTATATCAGCGAAAACTCGGCGGAATGCGGCAGCGACTGCGCATTCGTCCTCACCAAACAAAACGAAAAATACGCCGAAGACGCCCGAAGCAAAGGTGCGGCGGCATTCATCACACCGAGCGAAGCGTGGAATCTTCTGCGGCTGGAACGGATCAAGGTTGTCGGTATCACCGGTACCAACGGGAAAACGACGACCGCAAGCGCCATCTATTCGTTGCTCCTTGATCTGGGGCACAAAGCGGCGATGCAGGGGACGCGCGGTTTTTTCATGAACGATGCGCCGGTCGAGGGGAAAACACTCACGACACCTACCGTTCTCAATACCTACCGCCATATGCTCGAAGCGATCGGCGAAGGGTGCGAATATTTCGTCATGGAGGTGAGCTCACACGCGATCGAACAAGAGAGGATCGCGGGGATAGGGTTCGAACTGAAAATCCTCACCAACATCACGCAAGACCATCTCGATTACCATGAGAGTCTTGAAGAATATGTCCGGATCAAAAATCTTTTTTTTGCCGACGAAGCGAGAAAACTGATTAACAAAGACGAACCCAAAGCGCAGTTCAACATCAAAAACGCCTATACCTACGGTGTCGAAAACCCAGCGACGTACAAGATCGTTGCTTATTCCCTGAACAACGGCGTCAGCGGCGTGTTGAAACATTTTGAAGAGCTTGTGACGTTCGAATCTTCGCTGCACGGTTTTTTTAATCTTTACAATATCACAGCGGCGATGGCGGCAGTCCATCTGGTGAGCGGCGAAAGCCTGGAAAAAATCGCCGAAGCCCTGGAAAATTTCGGCGGGGTGAGCGGACGGATGGAGGTGGTCAGCACCGATCCCCTCGTTATCGTCGATTTCGCCCATACCCCCGATGGAATGGAACAGGTGCTGGGAGCGCTGAAGGAAAAAGAGGTTCTGGTTGTTTTCGGCGCCGGTGGGGACCGAGACCGCAGCAAACGCCCCCTTATGGGACGCGTCGCGTCGGCATACGCCAAAAAACTTTACGTTACCAGCGACAATCCCCGTTTCGAAGATCCCGATGCGATCATAGAGGATATCTTGGCGGGTATCGAGGACAAAAGCAACGTCTATGTTGACGTCAACCGGCGCAACGCGATTGCCCAGGCCCTTCGCGAGCGAAGCGGGGATGAAGTGGTACTCATCCTGGGCAAAGGGGACGAAACCGCGCAGATCATCTACGACCAGCACCTTCCTTTCGACGACCGCGTTGTTGCGCGGGAACTTTTGGAACAAAGGTAACACTCGACTAAAATACCCCTTAAAAGGTAGAGTTGCGTAACAGAGCTTAATCTCTGCACGCCGATTTTGGCTATAATGCCGATACTATTTTCCGGTGCGGAATGCACCGCACTATTCAAGGAGGGTTCGATGGGTATCCCACAACCGGCTTTTTATATTTTCAAATGCGAGCAAAGCTCCCCTCCGGGTATGCCCAAACCAAGCTGCGTGAATCCCCAGACACAGGATATTTTCCAGCATTTGGCGCAGACGTTGATGCAAAAAGGGCTGATCGCGACGGTCCAGCCGATCCGTACGTCGTGCATGAACCGCTGTAACGTGGGGCCTGTAATGCTCGTTGAACCCGGCCACGTGATGTACGCTGGGCTGACCAAAGAGAAAATCAACGAGATCATCGACCGCCATATCATCGGCGGCGAAGTCGTGCAGGAGTACGTGATCCCCGCCGAGTTGTGGGATGCACCGATTACCCCTGCGGACATGATGAAGCAGATGGGTCGTTAAAACGATGCTGATCGAAATGCTCTACAGCAAAATTCACCGTGCGACGGTGACCGATGCCAACCTCAACTACGTCGGTTCGATTACGATCGACGAAGAGCTTCTCGAGGCTTCCAAAATGCGCGTCGGACAGAAAGTCGAAATCCTCAACATCAACAACGGTGAGCGGTTTTCGACTTACGTAATCCTCGGTGAACGCGGCAAACGGGATATCTGTCTCAACGGCGCCGCAGCGCGAAAAGTCCACAAAGGGGACAAAATCATCATCGTCGCCTACGCCACCTATAACGACGCTGAGCTGGAAAACTACAAACCCACCGTCGTGCTGGTCGACGACGAAAACGGCATTACCGACATTATCGAGAAGATCTGATGTTCGGCAATCTCTCAGAGATGGGGAAGATGTTCGAAGCGCTCCAGTCGCAGGCTAAAGCGATGGACGAAGAACTCTCCGAACGCCGTTATACGATCAAAAGCGGCGGCGGAATGGTCAAGCTTACCCTCAACGGCAAAGGGGAAGCCCTCGATCTGGAAATCGACGATTCGTTACTTGAAGATAAATCTTCCCTCCAAATTATTCTCCTCTCGACGATTTCAGATGCGTACAAAATGGTCGAAGACAATAAAAAACAGCATGCCCTCGGCATGCTCGGAGGGATGAACCCGTTTACGAAATAAACGGGATAAAAGCTCCGGGATGGTACAATTTCGCCAAAAAAGGGGAAAGGTAGCGGGTCATGGAAGCGTTTGAAGCCTATCTGTCGGCACATCTCCCCTCCGCTGCGAGTTTTCATCCCCATTATGAGCTTTCATTACGCCAGATGCTTCAGGGGGGAGGAAAGCGGTTTCGTCCCGCATTGCTGCTGGGTGTCGTGCGCGCGTTTAATCCTCTGATGGTAGAGAGTGCCTATCCCGTAGCCCTTTCGCTTGAGCTGCTTCATACCTATTCGCTGATACATGACGATTTGCCCGCTATGGACAATGCCGATCTGCGCCGTGGGATGCCGACGTTGCACACGACGTACGATGAAGTAAGCGCTATTCTTGCGGGCGATGCGCTCAATACCTATGCGTTCGAGGTACTCTCCAACGCACCGCTGAGCGACCGTGTCATCGTCAAGCTGGTGCGCGAACTTTCCGCCAGCGGAGGAGCCTCGGGGATGGTGCTGGGACAGGCGATCGACTGCTATTTTGAAAATACTCCGCTGGACGTGGAGCAGGTCCGTTTTCTCCATATTCACAAAACGGGGAAATTGATCGCCGCGTCGCTTAAAATGGGGGCCATCGTGGCCGGCCGCGACGATATGGCCGACCGGCTCTACGATTTCGGGATCGATCTTGGGTTGCTGTTTCAGATTCAAGACGACATTCTCGACGTCACGATGAGCAGCGAAGAGGCGGGCAAAACGACGAACAACGATTCGGCAAAAAACAGTTTCGTGACACTGCTTGGTTTTGATGAGGCGCTGGCGCAGGCGGATGAGCTTGCGCGCAAACTGCTGGAACGGATGGAGAGTTTTGATGAGAGTTTACGGCGTGAGCTCTCACCAACACTGGTCCACTACATTAATCGACATAAGGAACAACTATGAGCAATGCAATGCGTCAAAAAATGGCGGATACGATCCGTTTTTTAGCCGCCGATATGGTACAGCAGGCCAATTCGGGCCATCCCGGAGCCCCGATGGGCCTTGCGGACATTGCAGTCGTCCTCTCCGAACACCTGAATCACAATCCGAAAAATCCTAAATGGCTTAACCGGGACCGTCTGGTCTTTTCCGGCGGTCACGGGACAGGGCTTATCTATTCGCTCTATTATCTTTGGGGATACGGCCTGGAGATGGACGACCTCAAATCGTTCCGCCAGCTCGATTCCGCGACTCCGGGGCATCCCGAGTACGGTCATACGGCCGGGGTCGAGATTACGACCGGACCGTTGGGGCAGGGTGTCGCGAATGCCGTCGGATTTGCGATGGCGGCCAAATACGTCGGCCATAAAGTCAATTCCGAAACGGCCGCATTGATCGATCACAACGTCTATTGTCTCTGCGGCGACGGTGATCTCGAAGAGGGGATCAGCTACGAAGCGTGTTCGGTTGCGGGGCATCTTGGGCTGGATAACCTGATCTTGATTTACGATTCCAACCGGATCACCATTGAAGGATCGACGGAACTGAGCATCAGCGAAAACATCCGCGGCCGGTTCGAATCACAAAACTGGGCGGTTCTTGAAATCGACGGGCACAATTTCGACGAGATTGACGGTGCGATCACGCAGGCCAAGATGATGAGCCGTCCGGTACTCATCATCGCCAACACGGTGATCGCCAAAGGCGGCGATAAACTGGAGGGTTCACACCACTCTCACGGGGCTCCCCTGGGACACGACGTCATCAAAGCGGCCAAAAGCGCCGCCGGGTTCGATCCTGAAAAAACCTTCCATGTCGATGCGGACGTACTGGAGCGTTTCCGCTGTGCGATCGAAAAAGGGGACCTCGCCGAGCGCGAGTGGAACCACCGGCTCAAAGAGCTTCCACTCTCGGAACAGAACGAAGCGTACGAGCAGCTGATCAACCCCGATTTCAGCCGCATCCAGTGGCCGACGTTCGAAAAAGCCGATGCGACACGCAACACCAACGGGATCATCCTCAACGCTATCGCCAAAGCGATCCCGGGATTCCTTGGCGGATCGGCCGATCTGGGGCCTTCGAACAAAACCGAACTTTCCAACATGGGTGATTTCCCCAAAGGGAAAAACATCCATTTCGGCATCCGCGAACACGCCATGGCCTCCATAACGAACGCAATGGCGCTCTACGGCCCCCTGATGCCGTTTTCGGCGACGTTCTTCGTCTTCAGCGATTACCTAAAGCCTTCCGCCCGTATCGCGGCGCTGAGCGGCATCCAGCACTTTTTCGTCTGGACGCACGACAGTATCGGTGTGGGGGAAGACGGCCCGACCCACCAGCCGATCGAGCACCTGAGCCAGTTCCGTTCATTGCCGAATTTTTATGTTTACCGCCCTGCGGACGGGAACGAAAACGTCAAGTGCTGGCAAAAAGCGCTCCAGATGAAAAATGCCCCCTCGGCTTTCGTCTGCTCCCGCCAGAACCTTCCCCTCCTTCCCTCGGCGGCAAAAGGGGAGGTCGCGAACGGCGGGTATTTGCTGATCGAAAAAGCGGACGCGACGGTGACGCTGATGGCTTCGGGCTCTGAAGTTGGTCTTGCCCTCGAGACTGCGCAATTGCTCGAATCGAAAGGTGTGGCCGCCAATGTCGTCAGCGTTCCGTGCTTCGACCTGCTTCTCGAACAGCCTCAAAGCTACGTCGAGTCGATCATCAAACCTTCGACCAAAAAAGTGGCGATCGAAGCTGCCCGAGGCCTGGAGTGGTACCGTTTCGCCGACACCGTCGTCGGAATGGAGAGCTTCGGCGCCAGCGCTCCGGCGGATAAACTGTTCGAGCGTTTCGGATTTAGCGCCGAGGCAATCGCTTCCAAAATTTAAATTCCGCCTCGGCTGAGGCAAGCTTCAGTGCCATAGCGGCTAGTGTAGCCAAAGGGATCGTAACCTTTTGGCGCTTCAAAAGGTTATAGATGCACGATTCCCCCGAATATTTAGAGAAAAAACGTTTTTTCGATTCACTGGTGACGCTGTACGGCCGTAACGTAGCCGTCGAGGTACTTCGCGACGAATCGGTCGAAATCCACAAACTCCACCTTTCCAAAAGCAACCGGGTCGACGAAACGATCAGGGAAATCGTCGATTTAGCCGAAATGCGCGGGGTGGAGATCAAATACCACACCAAAGAGGCGTTGTCGCGCATCTCCAAAAACAGCGCTCAGGATCAGGGGGTCGCCATCGACGTCAAGGCGCTCAATTACCGGAGTGCATCGCAGATACAGAGCGATTTTTCGGGTTCGTTCCGCCTTCTTGCGCTTGATGGGATCAACAACCCGCAGAACTTGGGGATGATTATCCGCTCCGCCGCCGCCAGCCGTATCGACGGCATCGTCCTGCCCAAGAAAAATTCCACCAAGCTCTCACCGCTGGTGATGAAAGCAAGTGCGGGGACACTGTTCAAAATCCCGATCTATTACTGCGATACCCTCGCTGAGATACTCGGATTGCGGGAGACGGCGTTCATTACCCTCTCCTCCCATGCTAAAGACGACATCCATTCGCTCAAGATTCCTGAGAGGGCTGTTTTTGTGCTGGGGAACGAGTCCGAAGGGGTCAGCGATGCGGTGATGAAAGCGTCGACGCACAGTGTGTCAATCCCGATGCACCGGGGTGTTGAGTCGCTCAATGTGGCCGTAACGGCGGGGATCGTCAGCTTCCTGCCATAAGATTGTAGGGGCGTGCTATCGCTTCGATCACTTCAGCGACGCTCATGTGCCGGCTTTTTCTGAGGAACTCTTTTCCCTGGAAAAAGACAAGGACCGTAGGGATGGCAAATACGCTGAAGTGCGATGCGATCTCCGGCGTTTCGGAAATATCGATGCTTTCAATAACAAAAGCCGGGAATTCGTCCATCACGGCTTCGGAGAGTTTGGGTTTGAGGGCATGGCAGACGTTGCAGCCGGGGGCGCTGAAATAGAGCATGACCGCGTCGTTGTGATGCAGGGTATGGTGGATCGTATCGAGTGTTTGCATGAGGGGATTATAATGAAATTTTTCCGCGCTTACGTTGAAGTGACCAATATATGCGGGCTTGCATGCAGTTTCTGCCCCCCGAAATCGCAGCCGAACACAACGATGCCGCTCCCGTTTTTCAGGGAGGTTTTGAAACAGCTCAGAGGCCGCACCGAAGAAATCGCTTTGCACGTCATGGGCGATCCTATGGTGTTGTCCAACCTCGATGCGTATTTGGACGAAGCCCATACGCAGGGATTTCGGGTCATGATTACGACGAGCGGATTTTATCTTGACCCCGATCGACGCTCGATGCTGCTTCATCCTTCGATCCGGCAGATAAACGTATCGCTAAACAGTTTCAACAAAAACAGTGCGGGTCGAAGTTTCGAGGAATACCTCGAGCCGATATTGGCCCTGTGCGACGACAAAGCGGACAAAAGAAGCGATATGTTTATCAATCTGAGGCTTTGGAACCTGGAGGGAACAGAACGGGATGAGGCTTTCAACGCCCGGCTGTTCACCAGACTCGAAGGACATTTCGATCTCGAAAGCGGCCATATTGTCCGCCATGCGAGCGGAGAACGCCAGAGTATCCGAATGGCGTCCAAGGTGCTGCTCCATTTCGACCGCTATTTCGAGTGGCCCGCCCTCAGCAACCCCGATGCGGGAGACGGCTACTGCCACGGTCTGCGTTCGCAGATCGCGGTACTCTCAGACGGCAGAGTCGTCCCCTGCTGCCTGGACGGGGAGGGGGTGATCGATTTGGGTAACCTGCACGAGACAAATTTGGATAGAATTCTCTCATCGAAACGCGCCCTGGCGATTGCTTCGGGATTCGAAGACGGGAAAGCCGTTGAAGAACTGTGCCGGAAGTGCACCTACAAAAAACGATTTGACAAGGAGTAAACATGATTGAAAACCTGCTGGAATCGATCAACAATCGTGTCGCTCTGTATAACGAAGGGATTGACGAAAACGTCCACATCTACGAAATCGCGATCCTTCTTAAAAACCTTCACGACGAAGACGAAGAACTCTATACCCAAACGCTTGAGACCCTTCCCAAAGAGATTTTGGCGGAAGTCCTTTTGGAAATGCCTCAGCAGCATATGGAAGAAGCCTACGAACAACTGGGGGCCGAAGGGCTTGCCAACCTGGCTTCCGAGCTTGATACCGACGATGCCGCCGACCTGATCCAGCACATCGAAGAGGTCAATGAAGAGCTGGCCGAAGAGGTCCTCTCGAAACTTCCCGAAGAAGAGCGGGCCACGATCGAAACCCTCATTTCGTACGACGAAAACGAAGCGGGTGCGTACATGCAGACCGAATTGTTTGAAGCTCGGGCGGATGAAAGCGTCGGCGAATCGATCAAGCGATTACGGGCGATGAAAGCCGAAGAGCTGATCGATAACGTCCATCAGGTTTTTATCGTTGACAAGCACCGTCGACTCATCGGCGCGATTTTGCTCGAAGACCTGATCCTTCATGAGCCCGACGAAATGTACCGCGACATCATGCACGACGGTCACAACACGGTGCATGTGCATGCGCACGATCCCATCTACGATGTTGTTGAAGTGTTTGCCAACTATAACCTCAACACCCTTGCGGTTGTCGACGATAACCAGATATTGCTGGGGCGTATCACCGCCGACGACATCCACGACGTTATGGAAGAGCGGGCTACCGAACAGATTTATCACATGGCGGGGGTCAACGAAGACGCTGAAGAGGACGAAGAATTCTGGAGCATCGGGAAAACCCGCGCGATCTGGCTGGCGATCAACCTTGTCACCGCAATCGCCGCATCGGTGGTGATCGGGATGTTCGACGCGACCATCGAAGCGATCGTCGCGCTGGCGATTTTAATGCCGATCGTGGCGTCTATGGGGGGAAATGCCGGGACGCAGACGCTTACCGTAACGGTGCGTAAAATCGCACTGGGCGAGATTGAGGGGAAGGAAGCCTATACGACCGTCAAGCGTGAGGTGTTGCTGGCGTTGTTTAACGGGTTTATTTTCGCCCTTGTCATCGGCGCGGTCGCCTATTTATGGTTTAAGATACCCCTTCTTGGCTTAGTAATTGCGTTATCGATGATAATTAATCTTTTCTTTGCGGGATTTTTTGGTACACTAATTCCACTGGGGCTGCGGCGCGCCGGAATCGACCCCGCAATCGGATCGACCGTTATTCTCACGACGGTGACCGACGTTGTCGGCTTTTTAAGCTTTTTGGGGCTTGCAACCCTCATATTATTATAAGGATCGGAATTGGACAGGCGAGTACGCTATTTTATCGAGGATTACTGGGATATTTTTATCGGGGTGGTCTCGATAGCGTTGGCATTCGTTTTTCATCTTCAGCACGAGTCGTCACTGGCGACCCTTTTCGCCGCGATCGGTATTGCGGCCCTTTCGCTTACGGTGGCTGAGGTCGCCGACATTCTCTCCGAACGTCTGCAGGAACCTTACGGCAGTTTTGTCCTTACTTTCAGCGCGGTTGCAGTCGAGATTATTCTGCTTTACGTCATTTTGCTGGAGGTGAAACACTCTCCCGAAGTGCTTGAAACGGTTAAGGGGGGGATTATTTCGGCGGTCATCGTCGACTTGAACGTCCTTTTGGGACTGGCCGTCTTTTTGGGCGGATTGGCCTTTACGCAGCAGCAGCATAACAAAGAGACTTCCAGTACGTACAGTACCGTTTTATTCGTCTCTTCTTCGGCGCTGCTGGTCCCCGGGCTGCTCAGCCATACCGAACACGGCGCGGATGCGCTGACCCATGTCAGTCACCTTATCGCGGGTGTGCTGCTGCTCTTTTACATCATTATTTTCATTTTTCAGACACGGACCCACACCCATTTTTTCAAAGCGACGGCACGGAGCCGTTTTTTCCGGCTTAAACGCAAACTCCAAGAGCACGACGGTGAAATCGACGAGAGTGAATCGACCGATTATATTTTCGAGCATATGAGCACGGCGCTCAATTTTATCGCGATCTTTTTCTTTATCGCGATTATTGCGTTCGGTGCTGAGATTTTTGCCGGGGATGGGGTAGCGGTTGCCAAACAGTACGGCATTTCGGCCGGGCTCGCGGGGCTTGTCATTGCGATCATCAGCGTCAGCCCGGAGATTTTTACCGCGGTGCGGGCCGCGCGCAACGACCAGATACAGAGGGTTGTCAACATCGCCATGGGGGCTTCGACCGTATCGATTATCCTGACGGTGCCGATTCTGATGATGCTGGCCTATTTCAGCGGGATCAACCTGACCCTCGATTTCAACCCGCTGCAGATCGGGGCGCTGCTGTTGACGATCCTGCTGGTATGGAAAACGACCGACGAAGGGGAGACGAACTATTTCGAAGGGGCGTCGCACCTGATGTTTTTCATCAGCTACGCGATCATCGCCGCATACTACTGATGGTTATCCTGTTCGCACCCAGTGAGGGAAAACGTCCGGGAGGGACGGGCGAACCTCTCAGTCCGGGCTCGCTCCTTTTCCCCGAACTTTATTCCCGCCGCCTCGAAATGATCCGGCTCTACGAAGCGGTCGTGAGCCTGGGCGACGAAACGGCCCTTTCGGAACTGTTCGGACTCAAAGACGCCGGTGAATTTGATCGTTACAAAGTGCCGTTCGCGCAAGCGGCGACGATGAAAGCGATCCTTCGTTACGACGGGGTGGCGTACGATTATCTCGATTATCCGACACTCGATCCGTACGCACAGGAATACATCGACCGGCATGTAATCGTTTTTTCCAACCTGTTCGGGCCGATCGGTGCGGGTGATTCCATCCCCGATTATAAACTCAAACAGGGCTCCGCGATCGGGGAGGCCGCGCCGGAAACGTTTTACCGAAAGCATTTTGCCGAGGCGCTGGACGAGTTGATCGGAGAACGCGAAGTGCTCGACATCCGCGCCGGGTTTTATGACAAGTTCTATGTCCCGAAAAGCAGACCGGTGACGATGAAGTTTCTAAAAGAGGGAAAAGCACTCAGCCACTGGGCCAAAGCGTACCGGGGGAAAGTACTCAGAGAAGCGGCTATAAGCCGCCCCGAATCGGTAGACGAACTCCTCTCACTCGACATCGAGGGGCTGAGACTCGAAGAAATCCGCGAGACCAAAAAGTCCAAAGAGATCGTTTACTCCATTTGTTGAAAATCTTTCATCGAAGTCTTGACAATCGGCATTGAAATGACTATAATTGCAGCTCCATTTCGCCTAATGCCGGTTTAGCTCAGTTGGTAGAGCAACTGATTTGTAATCAGTAGGTCGGGAGTTCGAGTCCCCCAATCGGCACCATGTAGAAATCGGAACGCATTACATTTATCAGTGTTAGACCAGATTATGGCCGTGGTGAGATACTCAAGTGGCCAACGAGGGCAGACTGTAAATCTGCTGATTTTTATCTTCGAAGGTTCGAATCCTTCTCTCACCACCATCTGCGGGAGTAGCTCAGTTGGCTAGAGCGTCAGCCTTCCAAGCTGAATGTCGCGAGTTCGAGTCTCGTTTCCCGCTCCACTGGGAGCTGAAGTACAACCATAATACTACTTCAATCATTACCTTAAAACTGTAAAAATAGTTTTTAAGCTTCCAAATACGAACGTATCATTGTTTATGCTCACGTGGCTCAGGGGTAGAGCACTTCCTTGGTAAGGAAGAGGTCGGCGGTTCAAATCCGCTCGTGAGCTCCAGTAATATTTTTGTAATATTTGAAAGCTTGAAAGCTATTTCAGCTGTTTTTTGGTATAATTCCAATTTCATTTACACATTCAGTCGGAGGACACAATGGCAAAAGAAAAGTTTACGCGTACTAAACCACACGTTAACATCGGTACAATCGGTCACGTTGACCACGGTAAAACTACTTTGACAGCTGCTATTACAGCTGTACTCGCAGTAACAAACGGTGCTGCTATGATGGACTACGATCAGATCGACAACGCTCCTGAAGAGCGCGAGCGCGGTATTACGATCGCTACATCACACGTTGAGTACGAAACAGACAAACGTCACTATGCGCACGTTGACTGTCCTGGTCACGCCGACTACGTTAAAAACATGATTACGGGTGCTGCTCAGATGGACGGCGCTATTCTCGTTGTTTCTGCAGCAGACGGCCCGATGCCACAAACACGTGAGCACATCCTTCTTTCAAAACAAGTCGGTGTTCCTTACATCGTTGTTTTCATGAACAAAGAAGATATGGTTGACGACGAAGAACTTCTTGAGCTTGTTGAAATGGAAATCCGTGAATTGCTCAGCAACTACGACTTCCCAGGTGACGATACTCCAATCGTAGCCGGTTCTGCACTTCGCGCTCTTGAAGAAGCGAAAACTGGAACACTCGGTGAGTGGTCTGCTAAAATCCAGAAGCTGATGGCTGCGGTTGACGAGTACATCCCTGAGCCTACTCGTGAAACAGACAAAGATTTCTTGATGCCTGTTGAAGACGTTTTCTCAATCTCTGGACGTGGTACGGTTGTAACTGGTCGTATCGAGCGTGGTGTTGTTAAAATCGGTGACACTATCGAGATCGTCGGTCTTCGCGACACTCAGACAACAACCGTTACTGGTGTTGAAATGTTCCGTAAAGAAATGGAGCAAGGTGAAGCAGGTGATAACTGCGGTATCCTCCTCCGCGGTACGAAAAAAGAAGATGTTGAGCGTGGTCAGGTTCTTTGTAAGCCTAAATCAATCACTCCTCACACAAAATTCGAAGCTGAAATCTACGTACTGAGCAAAGAAGAGGGTGGACGTCACACTCCATTCTTCAACGGTTACCGTCCTCAGTTCTACGTTCGTACAACGGACGTAACAGGTGCGATCACTCTGCCAGAAGGTACAGAGATGGTTATGCCTGGTGATAACGTTAAAATCAATGCCGAACTGATCCATCCGATCGCGATGGAAGAAGGTACTCGCTTCGCGATCCGTGAAGGTGGACGTACTGTCGGTGCAGGTGTTGTTTCTAAAATCCTTGCATAATTTCTTCCGGTCCGCGGACCGGATTTAAAGGTTAACCATGCGTGAAAATATTCACTTGGCTTGTGAAAAGTGCACACGCCGCAACTACCACACAAGCAAAAACAAAAAGACTCACACTGAAAAATTTTCAGTGAAAAAGTTTTGCAAATTCTGCCGCGAACACACCGTTCACAAAGAAGCGAAGCTTTAAGTCCTTTCCCTTCGGGGATTCAACCATAGGTCAGTAGCTCCAATGGTAGAGCGCCGGATTCCAAATCCGATGGTTGGGGGTTCGAATCCCTCCTGGCCTGCCACCATTTTCGACTAATAGTGCTTGAGAGCTTTATTCGTTGGAAATGTCCCAAGGATACAATGATGAAAAACACGTTGAGCAATTACATCCACAGCGCTAAAATGGAACTGGCGAAAGTCATTTTCCCGACGAAACCACAAGTTCGTCAGGCGTTTATCGCGGTACTGGTCGTTGTCACGTTTGTCGTTTTGTTCCTTGCGTTGGTGGACTTCATCATGTCATCAACCGTTTCGGCAATTTTGAGTTAAGGAAAGAACATGGCACATCGTTGGTACTCGATTCAAACGTATGCCGGCAGTGAGCGAAGCGTCAAAGCGGCGATCGAAAACATCATTGCCGAAAATCATCTCGAAGACGTAATCACCGAAGTCATCGTTCCGACCGAAGACGTCATCGAAGTTAAAAACGGTAAAAAGAAAATTTCTGAGCGTTCTTTGTACTCGGGTTACGTGTTCGCGAACATGGATCTGAGCATCGACCTTCAGCACAAAATCCAGTCTCTGCCGCGCGTTGCGGGATTTATCGGGGAAGCGAATAAGCCGACTCCGCTCAGTGACAGCGACATCAAAGTCATCCTCGACCGGGTAACGAACCGCTCGGCGCCCAAACCGAAGGTTTTCTTCGACAACGGCGAAATGGTACGTATCGTGGACGGTCCGTTTGCGAACTTTACCGGTACCGTGGATGAATACGATCTTGAGCACGGTACGTTGAAACTCAATGTTTCAATCTTCGGCCGAAGCACTCCGGTCGACATTTCGTATACTCAAGTCGAAAAAATCATTTAATCTCAAAAAAAGGAAGCACAAATGGCAAAGAAAATAGCTGGCTACATCAAGTTGCAAATTCAAGCCGGTGCGGCTAACCCGGCTCCTCCGGTTGGTCCTGCCCTTGGTCAACGCGGTGTTAACATCATGGAATTCTGTAAAGCGTTCAACGAGCGTACAAAAGATAAAGCGGGTTACAAACTCCCGACCGTTATCACGGTTTACGCTGATAAAACCTTCTCTTTCATCACAAAGCAGCCTTCAAACACTGCATTGATCATGGAAAAAGCAGGGATCAAAAAAGGGTCTGATAATCCGCTTAAAAACAAAGTGGCGAAAATCACAAAAGCCCAGATCATGGAAATCGTCAAGCAAAAAATGCAAGACATGAACACGGACGATGCCGAATCCGCTGCGCGTACAATCGCCGGATCTGCTCGCTCTATGGGTATCGACGTCGTCGAATAACACATTACTCTTCGACCGCAAAGAGGCTAATCCCTGCGGCAGATTCTAGAAATGGAGAATTCATTATGGCAAGTAAACGCTATAAACAACTAAGTGAAAAAATCGATCTGGCGAAAAGCTACACTGTAGACGATGCGTCAACGGCAATTAAAGAACTCAAATCGGCAAAATTCGACGAGACCGTTGAAATTGCTTTGAACCTCGGTGTAGATCCACGTCACGCTGATCAAATGATCCGTGGTGCGGTTGTGCTTCCACACGGAACAGGGAAAGTGGTGCGTGTCGCCGTTTTCGCAAAAGGCGCAAAAGTGGATGAGGCCAAAGCAGCGGGTGCAGACATCGTCGGTGCCGAAGATCTCGTAGACGAAATCAAAGCGGGCAACATCAATTTCGACATCGTTGTCGCCGCTCCCGATTGTATGGGACTTGTCGGTCAGGTAGGACGTATCCTCGGGCCAAAAGGTATGATGCCGAACCCTAAAACCGGAACCGTTACCGCAGAAGTCGGTAAAGCGGTCAGCAACGTTAAAGGCGGCCAGGTAAACTTCCGTGTTGACAAAAAAGGGAACATCCACGCCGGTATCGGTAAAGTAAGCTTTGATTCGGACAAAATCGCCGAAAACATCAAAGCATTCGTCGGTGCGATCAACCGTGCGAAACCTTCAACGGCAAAAGGCCGTTACATCAAAAACGCGGCGCTCTCATTGACAATGAGCCCCGCGATCAAATTCGATACCCAAGAACTTTTGGATATCCGCTAAACGAACAGCAAAGGCGCAAGCGCCTTTATCTTATGGACTGAAGACAGTAGGGGGCCTGTGCCTTAATCGGTGAATACCGCCCCGCTTGAAGTCATGTCTGGAAAGGAGAAACGATGAACAAAACGCAAAAAGCTGAGATTGTTAACACTCTTACCGAAGAGTTCAAATCGGCAAAAGCAGTCGTTATGTGTGATTATCGCGGTCTCACCGTTGCAGACCTCGAATCATTGCGCAAAATCGCACGTGCTAAAGAAGCGAAAGTACAGGTTGTTAAAAACACCCTTGCGACAATCGCTCTGAATAATGCCGGAATGAGCGGTATCAATATCAAAGATACCAACATTTTCGTATGGGGTGAAGACGCTATCGCCGCTTCAAAAGTTGCTGTTGATTTCGGTAAAGACAACGATAAGTTCGCTATCCGTACCGCATACATCGACGGTGAAGCTGCCGATGAGAAAAAAGTCCGTGCATTTGCTACGCTCCCAGGCCGCGAAGAGTTGCTTGGAATGCTCGCATCTGTCTGGATGGGTCCGGTTCGCAACTTTACGATCGGTCTCGATGCGCTTAAACGCAAAAAAGAAGAAGCGTAATCCTTTTATACAAAAGCATTGCGTCGCTGCCTAGGCAGCAAAAAATAAAAACAGAATATCCATAAGGAGAATACCATGGCTGTAACAAAAGAAGATGTTCTTGAGTTTATCTCAAACCTTTCAGTACTCGAGCTTTCTGAGCTTGTAAAAGAATTCGAAGAAAAATTTGGTGTATCTGCTCAGCCTGTAGCGGTTGCCGGCGGTGCCGTAGCAGCTGTTGCCGCTGAAGAAGAAAAAACTGAGTTCGACGTCATCCTTAAAGACGGCGGAGACAAAAAAATCAACGTTATTAAAGTTGTTCGCGGTCTTACAGGTCTTGGCCTTAAAGAAGCGAAAGACGCGGTTGAAGGCGCACCTACAACTATCAAAGAAGGCGTTGCGAAAGACGTTGCTGAAGCAGCGAAAAAAGAGCTTGAAGAAGCTGGCGCTGTCGTCGAAATCAAATAATCATTCAATGATTGGGGCTTTTGCCCCGCCTCCCACAGGGCACTTTACGGAACAGATTTTTATCTGCTCGGTAAAGTGCCCATACGTCGTTATAGGCTCAGGGACGCCTGAGCTGTAGACTTTGCACTTATCCCTATGGGATCAAAAACTTCGATTGAGGTAGCCTAATGTTAAACACTCTTCACTCCGGAAACCGCTTACGCGTCGATTTCGCGAAAACTCCCCAGCAAATTGAAGTACCTAATTTGTTACAACTCCAACAAAGTTCTTACGAATCCTTTTTGATGTTGGATCAGAAAGATCGCTCAAAAAGCGGTATTGAACGCGTCTTCCAGTCGGTATTCCCGATCCACGACACGCAGAACCGTCTTTCACTCGAATATCTCGGTTCCGAAGTAGGACGCCCCAAATACACCGTACGCGAATGTATGGAACGCGGATTGACCTATTCGGTATCGCTTCGCATGAAAACACGCCTGGTGATCTGGGACCGCGACGAAAACACTAAAGAGAAAACCGGTGTCAAAGACATCAAAGAGCAGACGATTTTCATCCGCGACATCCCCCTGATGACGGACCGTACGTCGTTCGTCATCAACGGCGTCGAGCGCGTTGTCGTCAACCAGCTTCACCGTTCGCCCGGTGTTATCTTCAAAGAAGAAGAATCGACTACTGCGGGTAGCAAACTCATTTTTACAGGTCAGATCATCCCCGACCGCGGTTCGTGGCTCTATTTTGAATACGATCCCAAAGACATTCTTTACATGCGCATCAACAAGCGTCGTAAAGTTCCCGTCACGATCATGTTCCGGGCCCTTGGGTACAGCAAGCAGGACATTCTCAAAATGTTCTACCCGCTGCAGAAAATCCGTGTAGAAGAGAACAAGTACCTGATGGATTTCGATCCCGAGCAGTTCGCAGGGCGCCTCGGCTACGATCTCGTCGATGCGGACGGTAAGCTTCTTGTTGCCGCCGGTAAACGTCTTTCTGCCAAAAAAGCGGAAAAACTGATTGCTGAAGGGGTCAAATCGATCCAGTATCCGATCGAGACCCTGATCGAACGCCACCTTGCAGAGCCGATCATCGACGCGGTCAGCGGGGAAGTGATGTTCGACACGATGACACAGCTGGATGAAACCAAGCTGCGTAAAATGGCCGATGCCGGCGTTAACGAGTTCATCATCGCCAACGACCTCGCCGAAGGTCACGACAGTGCGATCATCAATGCGTTCATCGCTGATGCCGATTCGCTCAAACTGCTCAAACAGACCGAAGAGATCGAAGACGAGAACGACCTTGCGGCGATCCGTATCTATAAAGTCATGCGCCCCGGCGAGCCGGTCACCAAAGAAGCGGCGAAAGTATTCGTCAACCAGCTCTTCTTCGACCCTGAGCGCTACGATCTGACCCGCGTCGGACGGATGAAAATGAACCACAAACTGGGCCTGAACGTTCCCGAATATGTGACCGTTCTGACACATGAAGACATTATCAACACCGTCAAATACGTCGTTAAAGTCAAAAACGGCCAGGGACATATCGATGACCGTGACCACCTCGGTAACCGTCGTATCCGTTCTATCGGCGAGCTTCTCGGAAACGAGCTGCACAACGGTCTGGTCAAAATGCAAAAAGCGATCAAGGATAAGCTCTCTACGATGAGCGGCCCGACGACCGAACTGATGCCGCACGATCTGATCAACTCGAAAATGATCACCAGCACGATCATGGAATTCTTCAGCGGCGGACAGCTCTCACAGTTTATGGACCAGACGAACCCGCTTTCTGAAGTAACCCATAAACGCCGTCTTTCGGCTCTTGGTGAGGGCGGTTTGGTTAAAGAACGTGCCGGATTCGAAGTGCGTGACGTTCACCCGACCCACTACGGCCGTATCTGTCCGATCGAGACTCCGGAGGGTCAGAACATCGGTCTGATCAACACCCTCGCGACCTATTCGAAAGTCAATGAGCACGGGTTCATCGAAGCGCCGTACAACGTCGTCAAAGACGGTGTCGTCACCGGCGAAGTCGTGTATCTGACCGCGACGCAGGAAGAGGGGAAAATCATTGCCGCAGCATCCAGCCGCGTCGATGAAAACGGAAACTTCCTGGATGACCTGGTAGAGATCCGCCAAGACGGCGAGATCATGCTCAAGTCACCTAAAGAGTGTGAACTGCGTGACCTTACGCCGCACATGGTCGTCGGTGTCGCCGCGAGCCTTATTCCGTTCCTTGAACACGACGACGCGAACCGTGCGTTGATGGGATCGAACATGCAGCGTCAGGCGGTTCCTCTGCTCCGTCCCGAAGCACCTATGGTCGGAACCGGGGTTGAAAAACTCGTTGCCCGCGATTCGTGGGAGTGTGTCAAAGCCGAACGCAGCGGTGTGGTCGAAAAAGTTGACGCCAAACACATCTACGTGATGGGCGAAGACGAAGACGGAACGTTCATCGATTACTATCCGTTGCAGAAAAATCTCCGTACCAACCAGAATACCACCTTCATGCAGCGCCCGACCGTCAAAGCGGGACAGGTTGTCCAGAAAGGGCAGATCATCGCCGATGGTCCGAACATGGACAAAGGGGAACTGGCACTGGGGATCAACGCGCTCGTCGCGTTCATGCCCTGGAACGGATACAACTTCGAGGATGCGATCGTCATGTCCGAGCGGATGATCCGCGAAGACGCGTTCACTTCGGTTCACATCTACGAAAAAGAGGCCGAAGCGCGTGAACTCAAACACGGGGTCGAAGAGATCACCCGCGATATCCCGAACGTCCGTGACGAAGAACTTGCCCACCTTGATGAGAGCGGTATCGTCAAAATCGGTACCTACGTCAAAGGGGGAATGATCCTCGTCGGTAAAGTATCGCCCAAGGGTGAAGTGAAACCGACTCCCGAAGAGCGCCTCCTGCGTGCCATCTTCGGTGAAAAAGCGGGTCACGTCGTCAACAAATCGCTCTACTGTACGCCGAGTATGGAAGGGGTGGTCGTCGACGTCAAAGTGTTCACCAAAAAAGGGTATGACAAAGATCCTCGTACCCTCGAACTCGAAAAACAAGAGCGCGACGAGCTTGAGCGCGAGCATTACGACCGCCTGCTCATGATCGATAAGGAAGAGATGCTCCGTATCGTCTCGTTGTTGACCAAACATCCGCTGATCAGCGACGTCAGCGTCAACGGCGTCGAGTACAAAGCGGGCCAGAACGTCAAAGCCGAAGACCTCAAAGAGGTAAACCGTTTTGCGATGAACAACATCGTCAAAGCGTTCAGCGACGACGTCCAGGAAAAATACAACCAGACGAAGAACCACTTCCAGAAAGAGAAGAAAAAATTCCGCGACGAGCACGAAGAGAAGCTTTCGATCCTGGAAAAAGACGACATCCTTCCCAACGGCGTCGTCAAATACGTCAAGGTGTACATTGCTACCAAGCGTAAACTCAAAGTCGGGGATAAAATGGCGGGTCGCCACGGGAACAAAGGTATCGTCTCCACGATCGTTCCCGAAGTCGATATGCCGTACATGGCCAACGGCCGTGCCGTTGACGTGTGTCTGAACCCGCTGGGGGTACCGTCTCGTATGAACATCGGGCAGATCCTCGAGATGCACCTGGGTATGGTCGGGCGTGAGCTGGGCTATCAAATCCAGGAAGTGTTCGAAGCGAAACAAAAAGATTTCATCGCGCAACTGAGAACCAAGATGGTCTCTTTCGCCGACGTTGCCGGACTGATGGACGCCGCTGCGGCTATCGGCGCGATGGATGATGAAACATTGCTCTCCTATGCGCAGGACTGGTCTAAAGGGGTGAAATTCACAACGCCTATTTTCGAAGGGGTCACAGCTGAAGAATTCGGCCGCCTGTTCGAACTGGCCAAACTCGACAATGACGGTAAAATGGAGCTTTACGACGGTAAAACCGGTGAGAAGCTCAAAGAGCGCGTCAACGTCGGATACATGTACATGCTCAAACTCCACCACCTCGTAGACGAGAAAGTCCACGCCCGTTCAACCGGGCCGTACTCTCTGGTCACGCAGCAGCCGGTCGGTGGTAAAGCACTCTTCGGCGGACAGCGTTTCGGGGAGATGGAAGTGTGGGCTCTCGAGGCTTACGGCGCTTCCGCCGTCCTCAAAGAGATGCTGACGATCAAATCGGACGACGTCGACGGACGTGTCCGTGCTTACAAAGCGATCACGAAAGGCGAAAGCGTTCCTGCATCGGGTATCCCCGAAACGCTCTTCGTATTGACCAAAGAGCTCCAGTCTCTTGCACTGGATATTGAGATTTTTGACGAGGTAGATGACAATGAGTAAATTAGTACCGGTTACCGTAACGGAAGAGAATCGTCCGACAGACATCAAACAGCTTCAGTTCCGTCTGGCCTCCCCTGAGAAAATTCTCTCATGGAGCCACGGGGAAGTCAAAAAACCCGAAACGATCAACTACCGCACCCTCAAACCTGAGCGCGACGGGTTGTTCTGTGCCAAAATTTTCGGGCCTGTACGCGACTACGAATGTCTGTGCGGCAAATACAAAAAAATGCGCTACAAAGGCGTCGTGTGTGAAAAATGCGGCGTTGAAGTCACGTCGGCGAAAGTCCGCCGTATCCGGATGGGGCATATCGACCTGGTAACCCCGGTCGCCCATATCTGGTACGTCAGCTCGCTTCCAAGCCGTATCGGAACGCTGCTGGGCGTCAAGATGAAAGACCTTGAACGGGTATTGTATTACGAAGCCTACATCGTCAAACAGGGCGGAGAGGCGTGTTACGACGCCGAACAGAGTTCACCGGTCCTGAAATACGACGTATTGAACGAAGAGCAGTACCGTACCCTCGTACAGCGTTACGGGGATGCCGGTTTCGTTGCCGAAATGGGAGGACAGGCGGTTCGTGATCTCCTGGATGAGCTTGACCTGGTCGACCTTTTTTCATCATTGAAAGAAGAAGTCGCCGCGACGAATTCCGAAGCGAAGCGTAAAACGATCGTTAAACGCCTCAAAGTCATCGAGTCGTTCCTCAATTCCGGGAACAACCCGGCGTGGATGATGCTGACCGCACTTCCGGTACTTCCTCCGGAACTTCGCCCGCTGGTAAGCCTGGACGGCGGAAAATTCGCCGTATCGGACGTTAACGACCTGTACCGCCGCGTCATCAACCGTAACCAGCGTCTCAAACGCCTCATCGAACTTGAAGCGCCCGAAATTATCGTGCGCAACGAAAAACGGATGCTTCAGGAAGCGGTTGACGCGCTGTTCGACAACGGCCGTCGTGCCAATGCGGTCAAAGGGGCTAACAAACGTCCGCTCAAATCGCTCTCTGAAATCATCAAGGGTAAACAGGGGCGTTTCCGTCAGAACCTTCTGGGTAAACGGGTCGACTTCTCGGGCCGTTCGGTTATCGTCGTCGGTCCGAATCTGCGGATGGATCAGTGCGGTCTGCCCAAACAGATGGCGCTGGAGCTTTTCAAGCCGCACCTGATCGCGAAACTCGAAGACAAAGGGTACGCGACGACCGTTAAAGCGGCGAAAAAAATGATCGAAGAGAAAACCAACGAAGTGTGGGAATGTCTGGCCGAGATCGTCGAGGGATACCCCGTCATGCTCAACCGTGCGCCGACGCTTCACAAACTTTCGATCCAGGCGTTCCACCCCAAACTGATCGACGGTAAAGCGATCCAGCTTCACCCGCTCGTCTGTGCGGCGTTCAATGCCGACTTCGACGGTGACCAGATGGCGGTACACGTTCCCCTTTCAGCGGAGGCGATTGCTGAAGCGAAAGTCTTGATGCTCTCGAGCATGAACATTCTTCTTCCGGCTTCGGGGAAAGCGATCGCAACCCCGTCTCAGGATATGGTCTTGGGTCTGTATTACCTTACCCTGGCCAAAAACGAAGCGAAGGGATCGAACAAACTTTTCAGCAATGTTGATGAGATCATGGTCGCACTGGAACACAACGCGCTGGATCTGCACGCCAAAGTACGTACCCGCGTCGAGGGCCGGATGATCCATACGACGGCTGGCCGGATGATCCTCAAATCGATCCTCCCCGATTTCGTTCCGGTCGAACTGTGGAACGTCGTCATGAAAAAGAAAAACATCTCCGCGCTCGTCGACTACGTCAACAAGCACGGCGGCGTGGCCGTAACGGCCGGATTCCTGGACGACCTCAAAAATCTCGGTTTCCGTTATGCGACCAAGTCGGGGGTATCGATTTCGATCGCCGACATCATCATCCCCGAAGCAAAAGAGGGGCTGATCAACGCATCGAAAAACCGTGTCAAAGAGATCCAGAAGCAGTTTGAAGCGGGTCTTTTGACGGAGCAGGAACGTTACAACAAAATCATCGACGTCTGGACCGATACGAACAATACGGTTGCCGGCGGCATGATGGAACTGATCCAGAGCGACAAAGAAGGTTTCAACTCGATCTTCATGATGGCCGACTCGGGTGCACGGGGTTCTGCGGCGCAGATCCGTCAGCTCGCCGGTATGCGGGGACTTATGGCGAAACCGGACGGTTCGATCATCGAAACACCGATTATTTCGAACTTTAAAGAGGGGCTGAACGTTCTTGAGTACTTCATTTCGACCCACGGTGCCCGTAAAGGTCTGGCGGATACGGCTCTGAAAACGGCGAACGCCGGTTACCTGACCCGTAAACTCGTCGATGTCGCGCAGAACGTTAAAATCGTCGAACACGACTGCGGCACGCACGAAGGGATCGAAATTACCGATATTTCCGTCGGTAACGAACTGATCGAGCCGCTCGAAGACCGTATCTACGGACGGGTTCTGGCCGAAGACGCGATCGACCCGATCACCAACGAGATCCTTTACTCCGAAGGGACGCTGATCGATGAGATCATGGCATCCAAAATCGTTGAAGCGGGTATCAAGGCGGTCCAGATCCGTACTCCGACAACGTGTAAATCCGAAGGGGGCGTTTGTGCACTGTGCTACGGCCTCAACCTCGGAACCGGTCAAATCGTCAAGAAAGGGGAAGCGGTCGGTATCGTCGCGGCCCAGTCGATCGGGGAACCGGGTACGCAGCTGACCCTTCGTACCTTCCACGTCGGGGGAACCGCATCAAGCACCCGCGAAGAGCGCCAGGTCATCGCATCCAAAGAAGGTTTCATCCGTTATTACAACATGAAAACCTATACCTCCAAAGAGGGTAAAAACATCGTTGCGAACCGTCGTAACGCCGCGATCTTGCTCGTAGAGCCGAAAATCAAGGCTCCGTTTGCGGGAACGGTGGAAATTCAGACGATTCACGACGAGGTGATCGTCAGTGTCAAAGGCGAGAGCCAGACGGTACGCTACACACTCCGTAAAAACGAAGTGGCCAAACCGAACGAACTGGCCGGTGTCAGCGGCAAGATCGAAGGGAAATTCTATCTGCCGTATGAAAACGGCGCCAGCGTCAAAGAGCACGAATCGATCGTCGAAACGATCAAAGACGGCTGGAACGTTCCCAACCGTATCCCGTACGCTTCGGAAATCCAGGTCAAAGACGGTGCCCCGGTAACGCAGAAAATCTATGCCAAAGAGAAAGGGACGGTTAAATACTACCTCCTCAAAGGCGATTACCTCGAGCGTCACCACGAGATCGCCAAAGGGTACAGCGTTGAAGAAAAAGGGCTCTTCGCCGTCGTCGCCGATGCGGACGACCGCGAAGCGATCCGTCACTACATTGCCCGCGGATCGATCATCGAGATCAACGACAACGAAAGCGTCAAAGCCGACACCCTGTTGGCGAAACCGCTCAAAGAAGAGTCGATCGTGATCGCCGAATGGGATCCGTATTCGAACCCGATCATTTCCGAAACCGACGGTGTCGTGACGTTCGAAGACATTATCCCGGGCGTCACCGCATCCGAGCAGTTCGACGAACTGACGGGTAAAACGCGTCTGATGATCAACGAATACGTTGCTCCGGAGTTTAAACCGGCGATCGTTCTCGCTTCGGCGGACGGTTCAATCATCCGTTATGCGGTTGAGCCGAAAACGGCAATCTTCGCGCAGGACCGTGCTGAAGTGAAAGTGGCCGACATTCTGGCCCGTACGCCGAAAGCGCTTCAGAAATCGCGCGACATTACCGGGGGTCTTCCACGGGTTTCCGAGCTTTTCGAAGCGCGTAAACCCAAAGAGGTCGCCCTCATCGCCGAGCTCGACGGTGTGGTCAGCTTCGGCAAGCCGCTCCGTGGTAAAGAGCGTATCATGATCACGTCTGAAAACGGTATGATCAAAGAGTACCTTGTCGATAAAAACCTGAGTATCCTTGTTCATCCGGGCGAGTTCGTTCACGCCGGCGAGCGTCTGACCGACGGTATCGTCAGCTCGCACGAGATCCTGAGAATCCTCGGGGTTAAAGCGCTGTACAACTACCTGGTGAGCGAAGTTCAGCAGGTTTACCGCCGCCAGGGGGTTAACATCGCCGACAAGCACATCGAGGTGATCTTCACCCAGATGCTCCGCCAGGTGAAAATTCTCCGCTCGGGCGACACGAAGTTCATCGAAGGCGACGTCGTCAGCAAAGCGCAGTTCAAAGTCGAGAACGAAAAAATCCTCCGCCTCGGCGGGGAACCGGCAATTGCCGAGCCGTACCTCGTGGGTATCACCCGCGCGGCGGTCAGCGCCGACTCGATCATCTCGGCCGCGTCGTTCCAGGACACGACCAAAGTTCTTACCGAAGCGGCGGTCGCGGCAAAAATCGACGACCTGACCGATCTCAAAGAGAACGTTATCATCGGCCGCACCATCCCGGTCGGTACCGGTATCTACAAAGACCAAAAAATCCAGTTTGGCGAATAATTTCGGCGGCATCGGCCGCTGAACCCTCCTTTTTCCTTCTACTTACAAGTTCCTTAAAATAAGCTCCATTTAATTGAAAATCCGGTAGAATTGCGCGTTTATTAGTCCCCTCGTTTGAGTGGATTGAATATTCTACTGGAACAAATTCAATAAAGGAGATTGTGTGCCAACAATCAACCAACTTATTCGTAAAGAGCGTCAGAAGGTGGTTTACAAATCCAAATCACCTGCTTTGGTGTCATGCCCGCAGCGCCGCGGAGTATGTACTCGTGTTTACACCACAACCCCGAAAAAACCGAACTCGGCTCTTCGTAAAGTCGCTAAAGTTCGTTTGACTTCAGGGTTCGAGGTCATCAGTTATATCGGTGGGGAAGGCCACAACCTGCAGGAGCACTCGATCGTTCTCGTTCGCGGCGGCCGGGTAAAAGACCTTCCGGGGGTTAAATACCACATCGTTCGTGGTGCACTCGATACTGCGGGTGTTAAAGATCGTAAAGTTTCTCGTTCTAAATACGGAACGAAAAAACCTAAGGCTAAGTAATTAGTCACTAAACCGACAAAATCCGGTTGATGATGACCGTATTTTGAGTAAATGAAAACCATTGAAGGAAAAGTAAAATGAGAAGAAGAAAAGCGCCCGTTCGCGAAATTATGCCCGACCCGATCCACGGTTCAAAAGTATTGACAAAGTTCATCAACAAACTCATGTGGGACGGTAAAAAAAGCGTCGCCGAGAAAATCATGTACGGTGCTTTGGATATCATCAGTTCACGTGGTGAAAAAAGCGGTATCGACGTATTCAACGCCGCAATCGATAACATCAAACCCGTTATCGAAGTAAAAAGCCGCCGTGTGGGTGGAGCGACCTACCAAGTTCCAGTAGAAGTACGCCCTGTCCGCCAGCTTTCTTTGGCGATCCGTTGGTTGACGGATGCAGCGCGCAAACGCAACGAGCGTACAATGGCCGAGCGTTTGGCTAATGAATTGATGGATGCTGCCAGCGATAAAGGTACAGCGTTCAAGAAAAAAGAAGATACGTACAAAATGGCAGAAGCGAACAAAGCGTTCGCTCACTACCGCTGGTAAGATTTTTCTCA
This sequence comes from Sulfuricurvum sp. IAE1, assembly GCF_004347735.1. Taxonomy (NCBI): domain Bacteria; kingdom Pseudomonadati; phylum Campylobacterota; class Epsilonproteobacteria; order Campylobacterales; family Sulfurimonadaceae; genus Sulfuricurvum; species Sulfuricurvum sp. IAE1. Next base: position 189,835 of record NZ_SLTI01000063.1, read on the forward strand.
AACTGACGTCGTCCTCTCCGGGAGACGTCGTTCGTCAAGCACTGAAAGGGGACCTTTCTTCTTTCCGCGCTTGTCTTTAATATTTAACCAAACACACTAAGGCTGTTATCATGGCAAGATCCCATAAACTTGAAGACGTAAGAAACATCGGTATCGCCGCTCACATCGACGCGGGTAAAACGACTACTACCGAGCGTATTTTGTTCTACACCGGTATTTCACACAAAATCGGTGAGGTTCACGAAGGTGCCGCCACCATGGACTGGATGGAGCAGGAGCAGGAGCGCGGTATTACGATTACATCGGCTGCGACCACTTGTGAATGGCGCAAAAAACAGATCAACATCATCGACACTCCGGGCCACGTTGACTTCACCATCGAAGTTGAGCGTTCTATGCGTGTTCTTGACGGTGCCGTTGCGGTATTCTGTGCGGTCGGCGGCGTTCAGCCCCAGTCAGAAACGGTATGGCGTCAGGCAAACCGTTACGGTGTTCCCCGTATCGTATATGTCAATAAAATGGACCGTATCGGTGCCGATTTCTACAACGTAGAGAGCCAGATCACCGAGCGTCTTAAAGCGCGTCCGGTTCCCATTCAAATCCCTATCGGTCAGGAAGATGCTTTCAAAGGGGTTGTTGACCTCGTTAAAATGAAAGCTATCCTCTGGGACGACGATGCGGCGATAGGTTCAAACTACCGAGAGGAAGAGATTCCTGCCGATTTGTTGGAGAAAGCCGAAGAGTATCGTGCAAAAATGATCGAAGCGGCGGCCGAGGGTGACGAATCTTTGATGGAGAAATACTTCGAAGAGGGCGAACTGACGACCGAAGAGATCATGCGCGGTATCAAAGCGGGATGTCACAAAATGGAGATCATCCCGATGGTGTGCGGTACGTCGTTCAAAAACAAAGGGGTTCAGACGCTTCTGGATGCCGTTGTCGATTACCTCCCATCACCTCTGGAAGTTGCACAGATCCGCGGTACGAAAGAAGACGACGAGGAAGCCGAAGTTATCGTTAACTCGACTGACGATGAGCCGTTTGCCGGACTGGCGTTCAAAATTATGACCGACCCGTTCGTCGGACAGCTCACCTTCGTACGTATGTACCGCGGTATCCTCGAATCGGGGTCGTACGCGATCAATACCACCAAAGGTAAAAAAGAGCGTATCGGACGTATCGTTAAAATGCACGCGAACAAACGTGAAGAGATCAAAGCGCTCTACGCGGGTGAAATCGGTGCGGTTGTCGGTCTTAAAGACACCACGACGGGTGATACCCTGTGTGACGAGAAAGATCGCGTTATCCTCGAGCGTATGCACTTCCCTGAGCCGGTTATCTCCGTTGCGGTAGAGCCGAAAACGAAAGCCGACCAGGAAAAAATGGGTATCGCTCTGGGTAAACTGGCTGCGGAAGACCCTTCTTTCCGTGTTCACACGGACGAAGAGACAGGTCAGACGATCATCAGCGGTATGGGTGAACTTCACCTCGAGATCCTCGTTGACCGTATGTTCCGTGAGTTCAAAGTCGAAGCGGAAGTGGGTGCTCCTCAGGTAGCGTACCGCGAAGCGATCCGCAACGAAGTCAACCAGGAATACAAATACGCGAAACAATCAGGCGGACGCGGTCAGTTCGGTCACGTTTACCTTCGCGTCAAACCGGGTACTCCGGGAACCGGTTTCGTATTCCACAACGAAATCAAAGGTGGGGTTATTCCGAAAGAGTATATCCCTGCGGTTGAAAAAGGGTGTGCGGAAGCGATGCAAAAAGGTGTCCTCGCCGGTTATCCGATCGAAGATATCGAAGTGGCCGTTTACGACGGTTCGTACCACGAGGTCGACTCATCCGAAATGGCGTTCAAACTTGCCGCTTCTATGGGTTTCAAAGAGGCTGCGCGTAAAGCCAACCCTTGTATCCTTGAGCCGATGATGAAAGTCGAAGTTGAAGTTCCAGAGAACTTCATGGGTGACGTTATCGGTGACCTTAACCGCCGCCGCGGCCAGGTTAACAACATGGGTGACCGTTCCGGTAACAAAATCGTTAACGCGTTCGTTCCGCTCTCAGAAATGTTCGGTTACTCTACCGACCTTCGTTCGGCAACTCAGGGTCGCGCAAGCTACTCTATGGAATTCGATCACTACGAAGAAGTTCCACGCAACGTTGCGGACGAAATCATCAAAAAACGTAACAGCTAAGGCCGTTACGCCCCTTTTTGCGCCCCCGGGCGCATTTCTTTCCTCTTTTATTCAACTCTCCAGGAACTTTCCATCAGCAACAGATCGCCGCTGTAAATACGTCCGACAAATTCATCTCCGAGATTGTACGATGCTACCCCTTTGGGCGTGCCGCTCATGATGATATCACCGTCTTCGAAACTCATGAAACTTTTGATCTCCTCGATCATATCAAGCGGTTTGTAGATCATCAACTCATAGGTCGCTTCCTGCGCTAAGGCGCCGTTGATGTGGAGCGTCATGCGAAGGGATTCGAGCGGCCCGCTGAAAGGGACGAACTCTCCCAGTACCGCCGAACCGTCGAACCCTTTGGCCCGTTCCCACGGCAACCCCTTGGTTTTGAGGTGGTTTTGTATCTGTGCTTTGGTGAGGTCAAGGCCGAAACCGACTCCCGCGATCGCCCCGCCCATCATCAGAAAGCAGATCTCCCCTTCGAAGCGGGTATCGTCGGAGATGAAGCGGAGCGTACCCGTGACGGCGGAGTTGGGCTTGTTGAAAACGACCATCGACGAGGGGATCTCGTTCCCCAGCTCATGGATGTGCTCGACGTAGTTGCGGCCGATGCAGACCACTTTGGACGGGGTGCATAGCCGCTCGGCAAAACGGACGGTATTCATGTTGATCTCGCATTAATAGTCTATTGAATTCTTCGTGGTATGATAGCGTATCTATTGAAGGAGTTTTCATGCGTCAATTTTCCCCTTTATACCGGATCTGGCACTGGCTGCAGGCGGTTGCCGTGTTCGGGCTGTTTATCACGGTTGTATTGCGGATGAGCGTCATGCACAAGGAACAGATCGGAGGGATCGTTCAGGCCAAACTGGCCGAAATCGGGACGATAATCACGGACGAGCAGGCGGTGATGATCGGCAAGGCGGTGCGCGCGCCGATGTGGGACTGGCATATTTATCTGGGGATTGCGGTAGCGGTGTTGCTGGTAGTGCGGATCGCGATGGTACTGAAAAACGGATTCGGATTCGACGACAACCCCGCCATGCAAAAAGTCTACATGCTGTACAAACTTTTTTACGGGGTTTTGGCGGCGATGTCGCTCAGCGGGCTGGTATTGTACTGGAAGCTGGCCGGGGAGGGCAAAGAGATCGTCGAGAGCGTCCATATGTATCTGGGCTGGAGTGTGTTCGCGTTTATGGCAATCCATATCGCGGGAGTCGTCCTTGCGGAAAAAAGTGATCAGGGCGGCCTGGTTTCACGGATGATCAGCGGGCGGGATTAAGGGGCACTCCGCCAAAGGGGCGTTTCATCCTCTTCGGGGCGCCCCTGGAGCTGTAATGCGGGCTTGTACGAGCCTTTGTACGAGAGGCTCCGGCATTGTTCGACGTAATACCCAAGGTAGATCCATTTCAGCCCAAGACGCTGCGCGAGGCGGATTTGCTCGAGCAGTGTGTAGCGTCCCAGCGAAAATGAGGGGTAATCGGGATCGTAGTAGCAATACAGGGCGCTGATCCCCTCGTCGAGAATATCGACCAGGTCGACGGCAATGAGGCGTTCGTCGTCGAAATAGAGGATTTCGAATCCGAAATCGCCGTGCCCCTGCACGAATGAGGCGTAATAGTTTTTGGGATCGACTTTGGGTTCGTCCCAGGAGCGGGTATGGTGTTTGTAGCGGTGATAGCGTTCGAAAAGCTCCAGGTGGTCGCGCGTGAGGGTCGGGGGACGGATCAGGGTGTTCCATGAGCCGTTTTTCCGGAGGATGCGGCGTTCGGACTTGCTGAACGTGTAGTTTTGTACATCGATCTTGAGGCTTTCGCACGCGCGGCACTCCTGGCAGATGGGGCGAAAATACATCGACCCGAAACGCCGCCAGCCTCTGAGAATCAGCGCTTCACACTGTTCGCGGCTGCACTCCTGGATGATTTTGTAATGGATGCTCTGGGAGTTGCCGCTGATGTAGGCACAGGGCTCATGAAGGGCACACTCTTTGAGAATCTGGTTCATGGGCGAGGAGGATTACTCTTCCTCTTTCCGGCTGAGCGAGATGAGAACCCCTTCGAGCATTTCGTCGAGGTCGCCGTCGAGGATCGCGTTGATATTGCTGTACGCTTCGCCCGAACGGCTGTCTTTGATCTGCTGGTAGGGGGCCATGACGTAGGAACGGATCTGGTGGCCCCAGCCGATCTCGCTTTTTTCGACGCCGTCGATCGCGGCGCGCTGTTTTTCGAGTTCGAGTTCATAGAGGCGGGATTTGAGCATTTTGAAGGCGGTCGCCTTGTTTTTGTGCTGGCTTCGGTCGTTCTGGCACTGTACCACGATTCCCGTCGGGATGTGGGTGATACGGATCGCCGATTCGGTTTTGTTGACGTGCTGGCCGCCCGCCCCCGATGCGCGGTAGGTATCGAGGCGGATATCCTTGTCCTCGATCTCGATTTCGATGTCGTCGTCGATTTCGGGAGAAACGGTGACCGAGGTAAATGACGTGTGCCGTTTGGCTGCCGAGTCGAACGGGCTGATCCGCACGAGGCGGTGAATGCCGTTTTCGACTTTGAGATAGCCGTAGACGTTGACCCCTTTGATCAGCAATGATGCATCCTTGATCCCCGCCTCTTCACCGGGCTGGTAGTCGAGCATTTCAACGCTGAAGTCGTGGCGTTCGGCCCAGCGGGTGTACATTCGCAGCAGGATCGATGCCCAGTCCTGGGACTCGGTTCCCCCCGCACCCGGATGGATGGTGAGGATCGCGTTGTGGCTGTCGTGCTCGCCGCTTAGCAACACCTCGATCTCCATCGATTTGACCTGGTTCTCCAGTCCGGGGGCATCGGCGAAAAGGCTTTCGATTGTTTCGTCGTCTCCCTCTTCCTTGGCCATGTCGTAGAGGTCTTTGGCATCGCCGAGGGCATTGAAGGTCTTGGCGTATTTTGCCAGGCGCCGTTCGGCCTGGGTTTTCTCTTTCTGAACCGCTCCGGCGGCTGCCGCGTCGTTCCAGAACTCAGGGGAGTTTTCGAGCTCCGCGATCTCTTTGAGGCGCGCTTCGATGAGGTCTGGACGGACGACGTCGGTGACGTTTTGCATTTTCGTCGTCAGCGTTTTGAGAAGTTCGGTATATTCGTAGTGGTCCATAAGTGGGAATACCTTGTGATATATTATAATTGCGATTATAGTACACCTCCCCTGCATAAAGGCTAAAAGCATGATTATCGCCAGATCGGCGCAAGAACTGCGCAACGCTCTTGATTCCAAAACGGGATCGGTCGGTTTCGTCCCGACGATGGGGGCGCTCCACATCGGCCATCGCACCCTCATCGACGCGGCGCGGCGTGAGAACGATACCGTCGTCGTCTCGATCTTCGTCAATCCGACCCAGTTTCTGCCGGGGGAAGACCTCTCCAAATATCCCCGCCGCGAAGAGGCCGATTTCAAAATCTGCGAGCTCAGCGGGGTGGACGTGTTGTTCTACCCCGACGTGAGTACGATGTACGGCCGTGATGAAGTGCGGATCACCGCTCCCGACGTGCGCGGCTACATTCTCGAAGGGGCATCCCGCCCGGGGCATTTCGACGGGGTCCTTACCGTCGTTATGAAGCTTTTCAATCTCGTTCGCCCCACCCGCGCCTATTTCGGGAAAAAAGATGCGCAGCAGCTCTCCCTGATCACCCAGATGGTGGGGAACTTTTTTATGGATCTTACGATCGTCCCGATGGATACGGTCCGTGAAAACGACGGGCTGGCCCTCTCAAGCCGCAATGTTTACCTGAATCCTTCCGAGCGGACCGAGGCGCTGAAACTCTCCGCGTCGCTCAAACGGGCGACGAAACTGGTAATGCAGGGGACGCTCGAATCCGATGCGATCAAGGCGCAGATGCTGGAGATCCTCGAACCGTTGGAGGTCGAGTACGTCGCAATCGTCAACCGTGCCTTCGAGTCGATCGGACGGGTCGAAATCGGCAATACGATCGTCCTCGTCGCCGCACGCGTCGGATCGACGCGCCTGATCGACAACGTATGGATGTGAGGATGAGAAAGTTTGCCGCCGCCGCACTGACGGTTTTGTTGCTGGGGGGATGCGCCCCGAAGCTGGGGAAAGATATTTTCGTCGAGCCCGAAGGGAACGTGCGATGGGAAAATTCCGGTTCGGAAGTGGTGCTGGGTGTCCTTTCGCTTCTGGGGGCACCGCTGCAGAGCGCTCCGATCCGGATCGGAAGCGACCTGAAGGTCAACAACCAGTGGCACAGCGATTTCAAAGTGGTGTCGCTCACCTACGCCCTCGTCGACGACAAAGAACGCTTCGCCCAGGGGCAGGCCAAAATCGATACGCTCGGATCAATGCTGATCCCCAGCGGGGAGAGTAAAATCATCCCGCTCGAACTCGAAGTCGATCCGCGGGGATTGAAGAGCGATCGGATTATCGGTATCGTCAAAGCCAAACGCAAAGTGATGCTCAAAGGGGAGCTTATCATCGAAGTGTGGGGAATCCGCAAACGCTACCCCTTTGAGAAAGAAGCGACCGCGCTGATCCAAAAGGCGCTGAAAAGCGCGATGCGTTAACGGACTGCCGCGGCGCTCTCTTCGGCCGTGGTGGGGGCAGCCGCGGCGGCGGCGGCTTCGGCGGCGGCGACCGCTGCGGGATCGGGAACGAGCATTTTTTCTTCGACCATCACGTCCACGATCGCTTTGAAAACCGGGACGGCGGTGATGGAGGCGAAATAGACGGTACGCGGTTCGATGACGGTGATCCCGATCGTGTATTGACGCTTTTTGTCGTTCGCGAAGCCGACGAACGACGTATGGTAGCTGTTGACGTATTTCCCTTTTTTGGCGATGTGCGCCGTCCCCGTTTTTCCGCCGATCTCAAGCCCGGGCGTTTTGGCCCCGATCCCGGTTCCGACGTTGACCGTTTTGATAAGGATCTGTTTCATCCGCTCGGCCGTGGCGGGGGCGATCACCTGCGTAGGGGACTGAATCTGCATCGGGATGGCGCGGCCGTTGTCGTCGTAGAGCGCTTCGACGACCATCGGGTTGATCAGTTTGCCTCCGTTGTTGAAAACGTTGTAGGCTTTGAGAATCTGCATCGCATTGGCCCGCATCCCGTACCCGTACGAGGTGATCGCCTTGTAGAGATAGTTGTTGAGCTGCGTGGACGAGGGGATGCTTCCGCGCTTTTCGTAAGGGAGGTCGACCCCGCTGAAGCGGGTAAACCCGAATTTCTGGAGCCCTTCGGTGTATTCGACGCCGCCCAGTTTCTGCGCGAGCTGGGCGATACCGATGTTGGAAGAGTGGACCAGGACGTCTTCGGCGCTGATCATGTCGAATTTGTGCTCGTCGACGATCACCTTGCGTCCGAATTTCCATTTCCCGCCGTGGCCGTTGACCATGTCGTAGGGGTTGATGAGGTTACGGTCGAGCAGCAGGGCGAAGATGATCGGCTTGATGACCGAGCCGGGTTCATAGCTGTATTCGATCGCATTGGTGTTGAGCGAAGGGTAGTCTTCGTGGCGGATGCGGCTGGGGTCGAAACGGTTGGAACTGGCCAGCGCGATGATTTTGCCCGTTTTGGCCTCCATGACGGTGGCGATGATTTCGTCGGCTTGCAGCTGCTCTTTGATCTGGTCGGTGATCGTTTCCACCCGCGCCTGGAATGCGATGGGAATGTTGAGTTTGACGGTAAGGCCGTTGATCTGGCGTTTGACGTCGCTTTGGCGGTTGAGGATGAGGTAGCCGTTGACGTCGCGCAGTGCTTTTTGGGTTTTGTTCTGCTGGGGGTTGAGCTCTTCGTCGAAGAACTTTTCAAGTCCCTTGATCCCGTAAACGCGGGTGTAACCCTCTTCCTCGATTTTGCGCGGATAGCCCAGCAGCGGTGTCAGAAGACGCCCATAGGGGTAACGGCGCGCTTCGCCGCTCTCCAAAATGCTCAATCCCTGCAGGATACGGTCTCCGCCGGGGGTCTCGTATTCGATAAAGACTCCGAGCCTCCGCAGCTCGAACGCAAGGGTTTTGAGGTACATCGCCTCTTTGGGGCTGATATGGTAGCTCAGCGTCACCGAGCCTTTGCGGGTATGGAGGCGCTGACGGATTTCATCGGGATCGGTACCGCTGTAGATGCTGAAAAGCTGGATAAACAGCTCCTCTTTATCGGGGTCGATGTTGCGGGTATTGACGACGGCCTTATAGAGCTTTTGGGTCGTGGCGATATAGTATCCGTCGGCGCTGACGATCGAACCGCGCTGGGCTTTAGCGGTATCTTCGGAATAGATGGAGGGGATGTCGCGCTCATGCAAGGCGGTGTAGAGCATCACCGCCAGAAAAATCACAAATCCGGATAAGAGGACGAGAAAAAGGGCAAGTATTTTTTTGGATTTGTTGGAATGGCGCATAAAAGAGGTTAAATCAAATCTGGGTTCGGGTGATTTCTTTATAGGCGCTCAGGGCTTTGTTCCGCACTTCGAGCATCAGTTTCATGCTGATTTCGGCTTTGTCGATCGCGATCGCCGCCTGGTGAAGGTCTTTGACGGCGCCGGTCGCGATGTCGCTCATCGCCTTTTCCCCTTCAACCTGCATCTGGTTGACGTTGCCCAGCGCGTTTTTAAGCTCCTGGGCGAAGTCGGTCTGGCTTGTTTCGGTCGCATTGCCGCTTTTTTTGGCCAGCAGATCGGCTGTGGAGAGAGATTTGATCGATTGGATATCAGCCATCGTGGTCTTCCTTTCTTAATCTTTTATGATTGCATCATGGAAACAGCGCTTGAAGCCATGTTTTTGGCACTTTCAAACGCGGCGACGTTCGCCTGGTACGAGCGGGTTGCTTCGACTAAATCGGCCATTTCCACAACAGGATTAATGTTTGGGTAGGCAACGTAGCCGTTCGCATCCGCATCGGGATGTGACGGATCGTATTTCATTTTCGGCGCGGTGTCGTCCCGGGCGATCTTATCGACGATAACGCTCATGATCGCCGGGTTTGGCTTGATCCCAGCGAGCCCTTCTTGGAGGGGGTCGCTGTAAGAGAGGGCCGATGTGTTGCGTTCGAGCGCCTGGTTGTAAACCTGGTTGAAATCGATCGCTTTGAAAACGACTTCCTGCCGGCGGTAAGGCCCCCCTTCGTCGGTCCGGGTAGTCTGGGCGTTGGCGATGTTGGAGCTGATTGCGTTGACGCGGACGCGCTGTGCCGAGAGTCCGTATCCGCTGATGTCGAAGCTGTTCAGAAAAGCCATAACCTAATCCTTACGATGTTTTGGATGAAGCGTCGATAACGCTTTTGTAGATGCCGGTCCCTTTTTTCTTGGCCGCGATGATGGCGTTGTACATCATCGAGTTTTTGGCCATTTCGGTCGTTTCGACATCGAGATCGACGCTGTTCCCGTCGTTGCGCGCCATGTGGCCGTCGCGGAAAAAAACCGTCGGTTTGGGATCGGAAATCCCGTTCGTACCGCTCAGATGGGCGCCGTTCGTCCGCGCCATCGGCAGTACCTGGTTCTTTGGCCCGAAGATGGCGGCACTTTTTTGGGCGAGCGTCTCTTCGAACCGAATGTCTCTGGGACGGTAAAAAGGGGTGTCGGCGTTGGCGATGTTGCCCGCGATCATATCCTGTCGTGCGGCGCGGTAATCAAGCGCTGCATTCATCAGTTCATGTGCTTTTGAAATCGTCAAACCCATTGCCGGCTCCTTATGTCAAAGTGTAAAGCAAAAAATATTCCAAAAATTGGGTGTCTCTTTTTATCGAACTCTTTTACAAAGAGCGATATACTGTCGCTAAATTATACAGTATCAAGTGAACAATGGCGGATAAAAAATTATTTATTTTGACGACGGCGCTCATTACGGTAGGGATCATCTGCTCGTATACCCTCTCGGCGTACACGGTTATTTTGTTCGAATACAACGATTTCCATTTCGTGATCCGTGAACTGGGGGTGGGAATCGTCTCGATCCTGCTGATGTGGACCCTCTCCCGCCTCGATCCTGATATTTGGCTCCACCGTCTGGGGCTGACCCTCTTTTTCGGGGGGATGCTGCTGATGGCGGTGATGCCGTTTCTGCCCGCGTCGCTGGTGAGCGAAGTGGGCGGGGCGAAGCGGTGGATCAAGCTCCCGGGCTTTTCGCTCGCCCCGGTGGAGTTTTTCAAAATCGGGTTCGTCTATTTTCTGGCCTGGAGTTTTTCGCGCAAGCTGGGGCATCACGCGGGGATCGGGGTGTGGGAGGAGTTCAAACGCTTTGCCCCCTATGCGGCCGTATTCGTCCTCGTGATGTTTCTGATCGCCATCATGCAAAACGATCTGGGGCAGGTTGTGGTACTGGCGCTGACACTTGCGTTTATGCTCTTTTTTGCGGGGAGCAGTTTCCGTTTTTTTATGACCCTCATCGGCGGCGCCGTCGCCTTTTTCCTCTTTTTCATCCTTACCGCCGAACACCGGATCAACCGTATTCTCTCGTGGTGGGAAGGGGCGCAGAGTACGATCCTGGCGTTTTTTCCCGAATCGATAGCCAAACACCTTCGGATCGAAAACGCCGAAGAACCCTACCAGATCGGCCACTCGCTCAACGCGATCCACAACGGCGGGATTTTCGGAACGGGGCTTGGGGAAGGGACCTTCAAACTCGGATTTTTGAGTGAAGTGCATACCGACTTCGTTTTGGCGGGTATCGCCGAAGAGTTCGGATTCGTGGGGGTGCTCGGGGTGACGATGCTCTTTATCATGATTTTGCACCGCCTCTTTAAAATCGCCAACCGTTCCCACAACGATACCGCCTACCTCTTCAGCCTCGGGGTGGGACTTCTGATTACCTTCGCGTTCATGATCAATGCCTACGGCATCAGCGGCCTTACCCCGATCAAAGGGATCTCGGTGCCGTTTTTGAGCTACGGGGGATCGGCGATGCTCGCTTCCTCGATCGGGATTGGAATGGTGCTGATGCTCTCCAAAAAAATCGTTTATCAACCGGGAGATAAGAAATGAATATTATTTTTACCGGCGGCGGGACGGGAGGGCACCTCGTCATCGCATTGTCGCTGGCCGAAGCGGCCAAATCCAGGGGGCACCGCGTCATGTTCATCGGTTCGACGTCGGGACAGGACCGTCAGTGGTTCAGCGAAAGCACGCTGTTTGAAGAGGCCCATTTTCTTGAAACGACGGGAGTCGTAAACAAAAAAGGGCTCGGAAAACTGGGGGCACTGTGGAAGGTTTTCAAGGCGCTTCTGGCATCGCGCCGGCTGATCCGTTCTTTCGGTGCGGATGCGGTGGTGAGCGTCGGGGGGTTTTCGGCGGCTCCGGCCGCATTGGCGAGCGTGATGACGAAAACACCCCTCTATATCCATGAGCAAAACGCCGTAACCGGTAAGCTCAACACGATTCTTCGCCCCTATGCGAAACGGTTTTTCAGCTCGTACGAAGAGGGGGAAAATCATTGCGATTATCCGGTCAACCCCGTCTATTTCGAAAACGCGCGGGTGCGCGACCGGGTCAAAACGATCATTTTCCTGGGGGGATCGCAAGGGGCCAAGTTCATCAACGATCTCGCCCTTGAAATCGCTCCGTGGCTCTCAAGCGGGGGGATCGCCATTATCCACCAGTGCGGCGCCAAGGAAGAAGAGAGGGTTCGCGCCGCCTACCGCGAAATGGGGATCGACGCCGAAGTCTACGGGTTTACGACCAAGATCGCCGAACTGATCGCACGGAGCGATTTCGCGGTGAGCCGTTCGGGGGCCAGTACTTTGTGGGAGCTTTGCGCGGCGCGGGTTCCGACGTTTTTCATCCCATTCCCGTTCGCGGCGGCGGACCATCAGTTTCATAATGCGCAGTATATTCTCAAATACGATTGCGGCTGGTGCGAGCGACAGGGGGAGGAACTCTCCCTGAAGCTTCAAGAAGCGATACTGAGCGATATCCGCCCCAAAAGCGAACGGCTGGGGAACCTGATCGCCCCATCCGGAGCGGTGCATATCATCGAAGCGATCGAAAAGGGGAACAATGCTGGCTGAAATGACGCAATGGCTGGTCGATACGGTGGCGGGGATGGGATACGTAGGAATCGTCGCCCTGATGGCGGTAGAGAGTTCGTTTATCCCTTTTCCCAGTGAAGTGGTGATGATCCCCGCGGGATACCTTGCCTCACAGGGGAAAATGGACCTGTGGCTGGTCATTCTGTCGGGGCTGGCGGGATCGATGATCGGCGCTTACGTCAACTATTTCGGGGCTCTGTGGGTCGGGCGCCCTTTCCTCGAGCGGCACGGGCGTTATTTCTTTATCTCCCTCGCCACCCTGGCGAAAATGGACCGTTTTTTCGAGCGGCACGGGGTCATTTCGACGTTCATCGGGCGGCTGATTCCCGGCGTGAGACAACTTATCTCGGTTCCGGCCGGACTGGCGCGGATGAATCTGCCGCTTTTTAGCGCGTACACGGCGCTGGGTGCGGGGATATGGGGAACGATTCTCGCGGTTTTAGGATACATGATCGGCGGTAACGAGGCCTTGATCGAGTTGTATCTGCGCGAAATTACGCTGGCTCTCGTCGTCGGTGCCGCTTCGGTCGTGGCCGGATACCTGTGGTTTATGAAAAAAGAGGTCGAGGAAGACGCTAAAGCCGGGTGATCTTGTGGATGATCCAAAACGCCGCGGCCAGAACGAAGGCGCTTGAAAAAGCGATGACGAGGGTGCCGCTTTCGATTTCCATCGGTCAGCCCGCCAGCTCTACCATCGACCACATCGGCAAGAAGATCCCCAGCGCCAGGATGAGGACGAATCCGGCGATCGCGGTGATGAGGACGGGCTCGATCATCGCCGTGATGTTGTCGACGATATAGGTATAACGGCTCGCGTAGACCTGGGTGATCTTGCGCAGCATTTTTCCCAAAGAGCCGCTGCTTTCCCCCGTGCGGACCATCTGCACGATCATCCCCTCAAACTGTCCCGTTTCACCGAACCCCTGCGCCAGCGACCTTCCGTCTTCGATCGCCCCGGCGATTTTCTGGAGTTCCTGGCGCAGGTAGGTGTTGTCCACCGAACTCGCGGCGATTTCGAGTGAACGTTTCATCGGGATCCCCGCATCGCTCAGCGCGTCGAAAAGATAGATGAAACGGCCGATCATCGCGTAATAGGTCACTTTACCCACGATGTAGACTTTAAGCCAGTAGCGGTCGGTTTTGAGGCGCAGGGCGGGTAGGGTTTTGTAGGCGTGGTTGAACCCTGCGGCTAGTAATAGTGCGGCACCGAGGATGTAGGGGCCATAAAGCCGGATCGCGTGTTCGGTCCACAGCAGCACTTTGGTCGGGAACGGGAGTTCCAGCCCCGATTGGGTGAAAAAAGCCTGAAACTGCGGAACGACGAACGTGATCACGACGACGAAGGCAATCCCCATCGCGGTGATGATAAAGAGGGGATAACGGGTCGCTTTTTTGAGCATCCGGCGGTTGTCGTGCATCTGCTGGAAAATGGCCGCAAGTTTTGCGACGGCGATGTTGAGGGTCCCCGTCTGCTCGCCGAGCTCGAACATCGAGAGGGTCAGGGTTCCGAGCTGTTTTTGGAATTTGGAGAGGGCGTAGCTGAGGCTTTGGCCGCTTTCGATGTTGGAGAGCACTTCGGCGAAAATGGCCCGTATCATCGGCTCATCGGTATTTTTGACGCTGTCGGAAAGGCAGGTGTTGATCGGGATCCCCGCATCGAGCATGATGGCGAGCTGCTCGAGGAAGGCGATGTAGGGTTCGTCCTTGACCCTCCGGTCTTTGATGGGGTTTGCGAAACGCTCCGCGTAGCGTCTATACCGCAGGCTGAGGGGTTCGGAAACCTCGTACACTTTTTGGGGGACACCGAGGTTTTTGTCCCGGAACTGTTTGAGCGCTTCGAGTTTGTTCGCCGCTTCGAGGACCATGGAGGATTTGCGTTTTCCGATTTTGTAGTGAATCTGAAAAAACTTCACCTATTTTTCCTTGGTGATCCGGAGTACCTCTTCGAGTGAGGTGATCCCCTGAAGCACTTTGCTGAGGCCGTCGGCGATCATCGGTTCAAACCCCGCATGCTCCTGCGCGTAGCGCGCGATTTCGTATTTGGACGCCCCCTCCGCGATCATTTTCGAGATCACTTCGTCGACGGTCAGGATTTCGGAGATGAGTATCCGCCCGCAATAACCGGTATTCGAACATTTCGGACACCCTTTGCCCTCATGGAACGTCGCGTTTTCGGGGATAAGATGCTCGATTTTTTTGAAGAGGCTTTTGTGCGGCTTGATCTCCGTTCTGCATTCGGGGCAGATTCGTCTCACCAGCCGCTGTGCGACGATCCCGATCAGCGAGTCGGCGATAAGGTAGGGCTGAAGCCCCATCTGGACCATCCGCCCGATGGCGCTTGGGGCGTCGTTGGTGTGGAGAGTCGAGAAAACCAGGTGCCCCGTCAGGGATGCCTGAGCCGCCGAGTTGAGCGTTTCGAAATCGCGGATTTCCCCGATGAGGATGATGTCGGGGTCTTGGCGCAGGAACGATTTGAGCGCTTCGTTGAATCCGAATCCGATCCGGTCGTTGACCTGCACCTGCTGGACGAGGGGGAGCTGGTACTCGATCGGGTCTTCGATCGTGAGCACTTTGTTCTCGATGCTCTTGATCTCGTTGAGCGCGGCGTAGAGGGTCGTCGTTTTTCCGCTTCCGGTCGGCCCGGTGATGAGGACGATCCCGTAGGGGGAGCGGATCATTTCGTTGAAGCGTTCGAGGTTTTTGTTTTCGAACCCGAGTTCGTGGAGGTTGAGGAGGATCTTTTGCTGATCCAGGATCCGCATCACGATCGATTCCCCGAAAAGGGTCGGGGTGGTCGAGAGGCGGAAATCGTACTTGTTGACGCCGATTTCGAGGCTGAAACGGCCGTCCTGGGCCTTTCGGCGTTCGGAGATGTCAAGATTCCCCAGCAGTTTGATCCGGGAGGTGAGCGCCGTATAGATTTCGAGGTCGAACACGAACGTCTCCTGCAAAATCCCGTCCACCCGGGTGCGTACCGACATCCCCTGGGCATCGGGTTCGACGTGCAGGTCGCTGGCGCGGCGGAGAATCCCGTCTTTGATGATGAGCAGTATCAGCTGCATGACGGCGCTCGATTCGGCATTGGCCGACTTGAACCCTTCGTTGTTGATTTCGCGCTTGATCTCCTGAGCGATGGTTTGGGTTTTTTTGACGATCTCGAGGCGCTGGAAAATGTGTTTGATGTCGGTACTGAACGCGAGAAAGATTTTAAGCGGTTTCGTCGCGATGTTGCGTTCGAGCGCGTCGAGCCCTTCGTAGTTGAACGGGTCGGAGGTAGCGACGTAGATGTAATCCTCGTCTTCCTTAAACGGGATCGCCTCGGCGCCGGTGAGCAACGGCAGGGGGAAACGCTCGAGGGCATGAAGGTCGATTTTCTGGCCGTAAAGGTCGACAAACTCGATATTGAGCTGTTTGGAGAGGATGACGGCGATCTCTTTTTGGGTGGTGAACCCCTCTTCGATCAGGATTTCCCCCAGTTTTTTGAGGAACCGTGACTCTTTTTGCTTTTCCAGCGCCTGGGTCAGCTGGGCCTGGGTAATCAGACCTTTTTCGATCAGCAGGTCGCCAAGGTGTATTTGCGGGCGTATCATTTCATCTCCATGTCCGGATCAGCTCGGCGGCCGCTTTGGAGTTTTTGTAGTTCAGGTAGAGTTCCAAAATGCCGATCGCTTCGGCGGTGCGCCCCTGGGCGTGTATTGACTTGGCGTAGAGCAGCCACGATTCTTCCCCCTCGCGGTTGATCCGGTTGGCTTTTTTGGCCCAGATCGCCGCGTCGATGAAGTTCTCTTTCGCGTAGAAATCGCGGGCTGCGGCCATGGCGGTTTCGTATTTGGGATTGTTGTAATAGGCGTCCACGGGGTTGAGGGCGTTTTGGGTGTTGACCTGAAACAGCGCACTTGAGGCGGAAGGGATCGCGGGTATCGCATTCTCGCGCGGTTGAGAGGGAGCTTCGAGAGGTTCGGCGGGAACCTGGGACGGGGGCGTTTCTGCGGGAGCGGATCGTTCGGACGGAGCGGGTACCGCCGAGGCTGGGAGTTTCCGCAGAGGTTTCGTCGGGCGAACCTCTTCCCCGAGGGTCGGCTGGGCGACTTTGATGGGAGACGTTTCGTTCAGCTCGTCGACACTCGGCAAGGGGGGCTGAGTCGCCGGCGCGGGAAGAGTTTTGGTACCGGAAGCGGGGGGAGGGGGCGGAGGCGTTTGGGGCGTGAACCACGTCCGATACGCCGAGACCCCGGCGACAAGAAACAGCAATGCCCCCGTGACGATCAGGGAGATACGGATCATGCGGCGGCGTCTTGAGGCCTGGCAGCGGGCCACGAGTTGGTCGAAATGCTCAATCATGGATCAACTCCGCGCTCATTGCCGCCATCGTGATCGTGCACGACGAGGGGTGGAGGTATTTGGTTTTTTGGTGGGCGTTGGTGTAGTGCAGCAGATGGAAAAAATGGTAAAAAAGCTTCTTGAAATTCCGGAAATTTCCGCCGCTGATGCGATGCGCTTTTTTGATAAGGGAGGGAGAGAGCTCATCGATATCGGAATAGCCGATCCGAAGCAGTTCCCGGTAAAGGTAGTTTTTGCACTCGTTGGGGGTGAGGCAGGAGAGCTCTACGACGCGGTGAGGACGGCTTTTGAAATGGGGAGCCTGCAAGATTGCCTCTCCCTCTTTCTTGTGCATCGCCAGCAGGAACCAGAACGCCTGCGAATCGCTGAGCATCCGGACAAATTCGCGCATTTCGACGCTGAGCAGCTGTGCTTCGTCGATCATGACGACGTGGTCGGTACCGCGATAGAGCTCGGTCGCCTGAACCCGCAGCCGCTCGATATCTTCCCCCTCCGCAACGACTCCCTTGTGACGTATGAGCTGGTAGAGAAAACTCAACGGGGTGATGAAGGGGGTCTCGATCAGGATGACATGGCGCTCTTCGTACCAGCGGTCGTAGAGGAGGTTCAGGAGGAATGTTTTTCCGCTGCCGGGTTCCCCGATGAGGTAAATGGGCTGCGGGAATTTTTCGTCGAGGCAGGTGGCGATTTTATCGATCGCCGAGAGGGCGCTTTGCATTTCGAAATAGTCCTGTGTGTTTCGACGCTCTTCGAACCGTTCCGCCGCTTTGAGCCAGGTCGTCATCTCAGTCAAACCGTTTGAGCACCGCATCGTCGATCGTGGGGAGGGTGTCTTCCTTGATCAGCGTCGGGGTAATCAGAATGAAGAGTTCGCTTTTGCGTACCGTGTCGGTCGTGTTGTGAAACAGCCGCCCGAAGAGGGGAATATCCCCGACCAGGGGCACTTTGGTATCGCTTTTGTCGATTTTTTTCTCGATCAGACCGCCTATGAGGACTTTTTGGGAGTCTTTCACCTTGACGATGGAGGTCATCTGTTTGACCCGGGTATCGGGGGGCATCGCCCGTTCGGTCTGGGTCGTTGAAGAGGAAGACCCCCCGCTTCCGGAGAGCTCCGAATCGTCGATGAGTTCGCTGGTGATCGGGTTGATCCGCATGATGATGTAACCCTCTTCGGTCACTTCGGGGATGATGTTGAGCGTCAGCCCCACAAAGACCGATCCCAGGGTGTTCGTCGTGGTCGTGGGGGTGGACGTGGTGCCGATGATGCTGCCGTTTTGGTAGAGGTAGCTCAGCTGCTGTCCGACGTTGATGACGGCGGGCTGATTATTGAGGGTAAGCACTTTGGGGTTAGAGAGGACTTCGACGTCCCCGTAGGTCTTGAGAAAATCGATCAGCCCGGCGGGGTTGAAATCGATGCCGAATTTGTAGACCGGGTTGGCCACCCCGGTGTTGTTGAAGCTGTTCGAATAGGTGCCGTTGAGGGCGAGGCTGAAGTTGCTCCAGTTGACCCCCACCGAGCTGTAGTCGTTGTAGGTGAGCTCGATGAGGTGCGCTTCGAGCATCACCTGGGCATGCATCCGGGATTCGAGTTTGTCGAGGTAGCGTTTTACTTCCGCAAGCTGCCGTTTGGTGGCGGTGACGCTGACGACGGCCGCGTCGCGGTTGACCATCGTTTTGTGGAGGGCTTCGTTGTAGGCGTCGTCGACCTGGAGAATCTGCTGGATGTGCTCTTTGAGCTGATCCCAGAAGGTAAACGTCGAAATCGCCCGGACTTTCGTGTAGTCGGTATTTGAACCGCTGTTGAGATTCCCCGATCCCGAACCGTTGTTCCCGGTTCCCGTAGTGTTTCCGGTCGTACCGTACCCCGAGGAGTTCCCGGCGTTGGTTCCCGGCCCCACGGTGATCGATTTGGTCGATTCGGTGATCAGCTCGGACATGTTGATGTAATCGACGTTGAAATTGACCGTTTTGGTGTAGGCGACCCTCACGACCCCGCGCTGGGCGTCATAGGTGTGAAACAGGTTGTGCTCGTCGAAGATGAAGGCGAAGAGTTCGGGGACGCTGTAGTCTTGGATATTGACCATGTCCAGCGGCTGCATCAGCTTTTCGCGGGCGAGGTTGTCCTCGAACACGACGCTGATGTTGCAGGTCTGCGCCACGTCGCGCACGAGATCGAGCAGGGTAAGCCCGCTTCCGCGGTTTTGGTAGGCGTTGAGGCTGAACCGTTTGTTGTCGCACTCCTGAGCCCCGAACAGGGCCGAAACAAAGATCAGCGTCAGGAAAAATATTCTCACGGAAGATCCTTGGCCCGAAGGACCGGGCGGGTAGCGCCGACGCCGAAGACGACGAGGCGGTTCCCTTCCCTGAGGCCGACGAAACGGTTTTGGATGTAGGCCACTTCCCGGTCGTTCACCTTGTCGCCGACGCGGTACCATGCCCCGTTGATAAACGCTTTGTCGTTCATTACCGCGCTCACCAGCGTCACCGTCGCAGGCTGCGGTGCGGCGAGCATCGGCGGAGGGGGGAGCAATGCGGATGAGGGATTCGCATTTTTAGGGCGGGCCGCTTTGCGGAACGGGTCATACATCTGCGCGTCCAGTGCGGTTGAAACGATCAGGCAGGCAATTATCCATGCGGTCATTCTCCTCATATTTCGATCCCCATGTAGAGGATGACGGCGGTAAAACGCGGGTTCTTCTCGCCGGCGCGTATGTGGACGCTTTTGACCTGAACCAGCGTGTTTTGCGCTTCGGCAAACGACAAAAACTCCGCGACGGCGGGGAACCTTCCGTTCCCGGTAACCGTCAGCTGCTTGAGCTGTTTGACTTTTCCGTAGAACACTTTGTCGGTATCGACCGATTCCATCGTCTCGATTTCGAGGCCGAGCTTCAGGGAACGTTCCAGTAGAATATCCAGCATTTTAGCATAGCGGCGGTTGTCGAACAATAGCCCCTGCGAATCGGACATCTGTTCGAGCAGGGCGATTTTGTTTTGGCGAAGCCGTTCGAGTTCGTCGTTTTTCTGAGCCAGTTCATGATTGACGCGGGCGATTTTTTCCCGGTAAGCCGCGGGAGAATTGCGTTCGACCGTTGTTTCGAGCTCTGCGGTTCGGTCTTTAAGTGCGGAGAGTTCGTCCAGGGCGTCGGAGATGAAAAACATCCAGCTCATCATCAGGATCCCCGCGCTGATGATGGCGTAAATGAGCCGCCGTTTGAACGGCTCGTAGGCTTCGAGCTGGCCGTCGAGGATCTCGAGACGGTAGTCCATGCGACTCATCGGGTCACCTTCACGACGGCGTTATAGGTGTCGTTGTCCAGGGTGATTTCGTCGGTTTGCACGTTTTGGTATCCCAGGGCGTAGAGACCGCTCATCAGTTTGGCGATGTCGTCGCGTTTACGGTAGTCGGCGACGACATGCAGCGCCATCCCTTTGGAACCGTTTTGTTCCATGCTCAGCGTTCCGAGACGGTAGCGCCCCAGTTCGGACGTGACGTCGAGAAGCATTTGCTGGCGTTTGAGATGCATTTGCCCGATCAGCTCGGCGGTTTCGCGGCTGCCGCGTACCATATCGATTTCCCGGTTCAGCGCTTCGGCGTCGTGACGCGCCTTTTCGAGCTGCCGCATCCGGTCGCCGAGCGTCGATGAGAGTTCACTGCTCTGCCCTTCGATGCGTGAGAGCGTTTGGATCAGTTCCGCGTTGCGGCGGGTTTCGTCCGAAATCTGCCACGATATCGCCAACGGCACTGCCAGGGCGACGAGTACAGACGCGGCGATGACGCTTAAGAACTTTCCGCTTTCGCGCCGGTACCACGGTGCCTGGCGTTCGAACGGGGAGAGGTTGAAAGAGGTGTTTCCCATCTGCCCTGCGAGGTGTTCGGCGCACAGCAGGTTGTGGAGAGCGTCGTCGGCGGGGTGTCCTTTGGTGATCGGAGCGATGGGGGCGCGGGTGATGCCGTAGGCCTCGAAAACGCTCTCCAGCCCCGGTATCGTATGCCCCTTGAAATCGAGATAGATCCGGTCGATTTCGGTGAGGCCGAACAGTCCGCGCTTGTGGTTGATCGTATGGACCAGACGTTCGACGTTGCGCGAGAGGGCATCCTGGATCAGCAGGCATTTGGCCGATTCTTCGGGGGGATAGTTATCCTCGACGACGCCCCGTTCGCAGAGAACCCTGAACAGCGTTTCACGCTCGCAGCCGCATTCCGCGGCGAGCGCGGCGAGGCTCTCCAGGCTCCGGTGGGCGATGTAATGCCCCTCTTGGTAGATGGCGGCGTAGGATTCGTTGTCGCCCAAATGGAGGAAAAGGTCGTTTTTCCCCGGCGGGGTGGTGCCGTCGTAAAACGATCCGTACACCATGATGGCGGGTACGATGAGGTCGATCGATCGGGTTTTCGCCAAGGCGGCGGAAAAATACTCGGCTGCTTTGGCATGTGAGAGGGCAAACGCTTCGAACAGGTAGCTGTTCTCGCTCGGAAGGTCATGGCGGACGTAGGCGATCGTATATTCTTCGTTGTTCTCGAGATTTCCCTCTTCGAACATCCGGATTTCGACGAGGATTTTCTGTTCTTCCTCGCTGAGATGGTTCGGGAGTTTGAGTGTGTGGATGTTGAGCAGGGAGAGGGGGACGATAGCCCCCGAGGGGATTTTTTGAATGTCGCGGCCGTCCGGTTCGCCGAATACTCCGTCCGTGTAGGTCGATGTCGCGTCATGATCAATGTAGAGAATCGTGTTCAGGGGCATCGGTCCGCTTTGTTCGTAGATAATGTGCTCAATTATTGTACATGATTATAGCATATCCGCTTTGGGGAAAGAGACGGATGAGGACATCGCTCTCTTGCTCATCGTCGGTGTTGTGAAACGTGATGTCGATCGGCGCGTGGATCAGGCTCTCGAGAGCGATCGAATACCCCATATCGTGAGGGCGGCCAAGCGCGTCGAAACAGACGGTATCGCCGCGCCCCGTGTGGGTGATCGTCGAGCGGATATCGTGTGCGGAGGTGGCGTTCTCCTCGAGGCCCGCTTCGGTGAGGGTGACGCACCCTTGCGACTGCACCCCGTCGTACCCGATCGCGCGGTAGCGCGCCTCTTTGAGTTTGAGGAGGGCGTACTGGGCGTCTTCGTAGGCGTTGTTGGAGCGGTAGGTGTAAAAACCGATGCCGCTGACGATACCGATGAGGACGATGACGAAAATAAATTCCAACAGGGAAAACGCTTTTTTCATGGGCGTTGCAGACTCCTTCGTTCCAGCCGGATCGGATGGAGCACTTTGGCGCCGGAGGCGGTCGTCACGACGACCCTCATGCTGAGCATCCCGTGCGAGGGGGTATAAGTGATCGGGGTATAAGGGACGTTCGTGCAGCCTGAGCCGTCGGCGAGGTAGTAGCGTTCCACCCTCACCAGCGCGTTAAAGCGCTGATCTGGGGACGTGACGTTCAGTTCCCTCAGGCAGCCGCCGCCGCTGCGGTCGAACGTGCCGATCCGCAGCAGGGCGGCTTCGGTGGCGCTTTGCATGAAGAGTTCGGCCTGTTCGCGGGTGTAGCTGTCAACATAGTGGTTGACGTTGATGGAAGCGTATTTGAGCGTTACCGTCACGATCCCCCCGACGAAGATGAGGATGGTCAGCGCCTGGGGCAGTCCGAACGCGGGGCGCATCAGAACACCACCTTTTGTTTGGAGAGTTTCACGGGACTCAGGCTGCCGCGGACGGGACGGTTCATGTCGATGGAGAGACGGATCGTGCCGTTGAGCATCTGGGCCCTGAAAGCGTTGACCCCGGTGGCGAGGACGGTGACCTTCCCGTCGCAGAAATTTTCCCCTTTCCAGGGACGGTAGTCGTAAAACAGCAACAGCGTATCGTCGTCGAATGCGGGGTTGGGAAAGCATGCGGCGGCGTGTTCTTTGCGGGTGATGGCGTACGCCGAATCGGCGATGCGGTACTGCTCGTAGATCGTTTCGGGCGGGGTGCCGCCGAGCGTGATCGTGTTCGGCAGGCTGCCGCTGATGCCGTAGCCTTTGAACGTCGTCTGCGAAAAGAGAAGCAGGAGGTCGGAGAAATCGAGGGAGGGATCGTTCCATTTGATCTTTTCCCTTACAAGGAGCGCCGAGAGGTTCGTGTCGGGGGAGTAGAGCGTCCGGGTCGAAAAATCGGAGCGGTTGAGATCGACGAACCCGCTGTAATCCCCCGACAGGTAACTCTCGTCCGCCGAGCCGTACCATTCGAGGATCGTTTTGTCGTTCACTTCATCCAGCGGACGGTAGGGGCGGGAGTCGTTAAAATCGAATCCGACGGCGGAGAGGGGGATGCGGTTGTAGAGGAGCGAACTGATCTGGTCGAGGGCGCTTTGCGAATCGATCGAGAGGGTGCTGAGCGCTTTGGCCTTTTCCGAACGCAGGGCGATCGCTTCGAGCGCCTTGAACATCCCCATCGAGAGGATCCCCGCGATGGCGACGGTGAGGATGATTTCGATCAGGGTGTAGGCACGGCGCATCGTCAGTTCCAGGGGATCGAATTGATCTGCGCCGTACCGATGTTGAAGGCGTGGTAGTGCAGAACGCCGATGCATCCGCTGTGGCGGTTATCGATGTGGTAGCCCACTTTTACGGTAATGAACTTGGTGTTGCTGGTCCCCTCTGCGAGGGGAACCGACGAGAGGAGCGCGGCCCCCATCGGCGGAGGATCGGCGACGTAGGCCACGGCGGGGGTGAGGGTATAGAGTTTTGTCCCGGCGCTGCGGGAGCAGTTGCTGTCGGTGTCGATGGGGAGGGCGTAGTCGTCGACGTCGTTCATGTCGCTCCCCTCCGCCCCGAGGGGCGATGCGTTGTAATCGCTGCCTGAGGGTTCGATGCAGTTGCGTCCGCCGATGAATCCCCCGATCCGGTACCCTCCGGTGATATTGCATTCGTAGGCGGGGTTCCCGTCGGTGACTTGGAGAATCTGGCCGTGGAGGGTATTGTTTTCGTCCCAGGGGAGGTTGATAATGGCTCCCATGAGCGTCATCGCGTTGTACATCGCCTCTTCTTTGACAGCGGTCTGGGAGGTTTGGTTGAGGGCGTTGATAAGGCGGGGGATCACCGTGAAAACGACCCCGATTATGACGGTGGCGAGGATCAGCTCGATCAGGGTAAGTGCGCGTCTCATCGGAATACCTTCTCCCCCTTTTGGATGATTTTTTTCGCCGGGGTCAGGGGAAAATCCGATCCCGTGAAGCTTCCGCTCGTGACGCCGCCGATAGGGGACGTTCCGAAAAAACGGTAATCGAAACACGGATGGCGGGTGCAGGTCGTACCGTCGGCAAAACTGTAATCGTTAGCCGTAGAGTACCACAGCCACGAAGGAATTTCCAAATGGATCAGGGCGTGCGCGACGCCGTCTGGATTGACGATGCGGATCGGATGCTGTCCCTCAAGGGGGAGGGGGGAAGCGTCGATCGAAATGGTGGAGGAAACCCCCGTTTTGGTCGTCGAAGGGTAATCGTTTCCGCCAAGAACGGCTCCCTGCGAGAGGGAAGTGTGTCTCAGGTTACGGTACCATCCCAGGACGTTCTGGGGCATTCCCGCGACGTAAGGCGTGGGGAGTGCGCTGTAAACCTCGAACTCGATCGGGTTGGGTGCATCCGTTTGGTCGGTCGAGAGGTCGTATCCCCGTACCCGGCCATACACGAATGTTGCCGTTCCCGAAGGGAGCGTCGACCCCTCGACGCCGTCGGTATCCTCAACGCCCAGCGTGCTCAGGTTGAAATCAAAAGGGTTCAGGGCAACCGAGCGGCTGCGGTCGAAGTTAATCCCCAGTTTCAGCACGGCAGAGCCTTGTACGAACCGCTCGGGGGAGAGTGCGAACGTGACGGGAGAGGGTTTGGTGACGTTCCCCTCCTCCCCGCCGTAGAGTTCGTAATAAAACACTCTGCCCAGTGCCGAGGGCAGAGTCGAATAGGAAAACTGCCCCGCGGCGGTTTTGGCGTAGCATCCGGCCCTATAGTTGCGGGTGACGTTCCCCTCGGCGTTTTTGGCGGTGATGTTGGCATCGAGCTGCGCGGACATGTTCAGATCGTTCGAGAGATAGGTGAATTCCCCTCCGTTGAAATTCCCCAGCGTCGCGTTGATGTCGAAGCGGTGGGGTTTGAACGTAACTTGGGCATGCGCGCTTCCGATCGGGAGGAGATCGGCGCTAAACGCGCTTCCGTCGCTGACGTTGGCGTCGTCACAGTCGATCCGGGTGAAGCGGGCGGTACAGGGGAAGGAGCGGTCGGAGATGTTGACGTCGAGTACCCCCGCTTCGGCGTAGCGGGTCGTCAACATCCGGACCCCGTCTGAAAAAGACCATCCCGAAACGGGTGAAGGGTTCAGCGTCCCGCTGGTGCAGGCAAGATTGTGCTCGGCGTAACTGACGCCGAAACCGGCCCCGGCGCTCTCGTTGTATCCGGCGGCCGGGGCAGCCGCAAAGTCGTTGGCGGCAAAGGTAAGGTTGAAATCGCTTCCGGCGATCCCCTGGGGTGCGCTCAGCGCAAACGATGCGGGACGGACCGAAAAATAATCGCTTGCGAGCGTCGTGTTGTCTTCGCTGCTCAGGGGGCAGGGGAGGGAGACGCCGCGTTTCCAGTGCAGCCTCACCCCCGCGTAATCGCTCCCGCCGACCGCCCGCGCGACGGTAAAAACGGCGTTCTGGGTCGGCGTCGAGGCAAACAGCAGCTGCGCCCAGTCGGTGATCGGCGTCCCGGTGCCGTCGACGATGGCGGCGCACACGGTACCGTTGAAATCCTGCGCAACGGTGCGCGTAGCGTCGAGTGACGCGACGGTGAGGGTGAAGCTTTTGCTCGCTATTTTCGTCGAAATGTTACGGTCGGCAATGCCCCGAAACGTATCCCAGGCGTCGAACCGCCCCCCGAACGGAGGGACGTACGCGATGACGTTGAGGGTATCGGAGGCACTCGCGGTGCCGGTGTTGTTTTGTTTGACCGAGAGGGTCGCGGTGTCGGTGATCGTCGTCCCCGCCGGGGCGGTGACTTGGAGCTGAAGGTTGATTTCCGCACTCGATCCCGTCGGAAGGGCGAGGAGAAAGGTCCCGTTGACGAGCCGCCAGAAAAACTGGGGAGAGGTGGAGACGACCGTTCCGTAGGGGCTCGAGGGCATCAGGGGATCAAGAAGCGTCCCCCCGTCGTGCGAGACGTAGGAGAGTCCCGATGGGATGAGATTGGAGACGTTGACGTCGCTCACGCCGATCGATCCGCTCGAGGGATTGACGATCCGAAGGGTCAGTGTCACCGTATCGCCGCTGTAGGCTTCGGTGCGGTCGAAGAGCGCTTCGATCGAGACGGCGGCGCTCAAACTGGAATCGGGGGGGAGCAGATCGGTATTGGGGACCCCGGGCGAGGGGGTGACCTCTTCGTCGGTTCCCGGATAGGTCTGGTAAAAGTCGCCGCTTCCGTCTGTGAGCCGCGAAAGGTCCTGGAGGTTCGGGTCGACTCCGCTCATAATAATGCTGCATGCGGACGATGCGACCGCGTAATAGTTGTACTGCTTTTTTTTGTAGTAGTTGAAATAATCGACGACCACGGCGGCACCCTCGCTCAGGGGGGCGGTCGTGTTGGCGATGAACACCTCCCCATCAGAGGGGTCGAGGCCGTCGATCTGGTAAACGATGATCGTCCCTTTGGGATAGGCGGCGGCGGTGTCGGTACCGGTCGAACCGTCGGGATAGCGCACGTCTCCCAGCCCGCTCCCGATGTCGATGTATTTGTGGGTGTTATGGTCGTTGACGTAAAGCCGCCAGCCGCTGATCGTCGTCGTTTCGTTGAAATAGATTTCGACCATCTCCAGGTAAAGGCCCGATTGGGTGTAGAGCTCGTTGGCCGTGACGGTGCGGATTTGCGCGGCGGGAGAGGCGCAGTTGAGATTCATGACGGTCGCGGGCGGAGTGTAGGGGGTGCCGTCGTCGGCGTATGAAAGCAGAGCCAGCAACAGCCACAATACGACACCCACTGCTCTTTTCATGTTCACGTTTCCTTATGAGCGCCGGCGGGAGCGGGGATCAGGGTTCGATCAGTTTAAAGACGCCCGTCGTCGAATTGTATTCCCAGTAATCGTCACCGTCGGGTTTGTTGGGAATACCGGTGTGCTCGGTCTTGTTCCCGGTCGCGGGACCGTAATAGCGGGGAGGGGAGAATGCGTCGTTCCGGACCCACTCGCCGTTTTCGGCATTTTTCAGCAGATTTTTGAACGGGTTGAGGGCATCCCCCATCGCCTCGGCTTCGGGGTAGCCGTAGCTGTTGAGGAGCGAAGAGTTCTGCTCGTTCCCCCACGTAAACATACATCCGTTGGTGATCCATTCCCCGTGCGTCGCATCGATGGCGCTTTGGACCGAAGAGGCGGTCGAAAGCTCCGAAGCGATTTTCGAGTTGTCGATCAGATCCCCGAAACGGGGAATCACCAGCGTCGAGAGGACCCCGACGATGACGATGACGAGAATCAGCTCTATTAGGGTAAAGCCTTCCCCCTGGCGCATGCGCAAGCTATTAGTAAGTGACGGTTTTGTTCAGATCGGCACCCGTGACGGAGCTGACGTTGAGGTCGCTCAGACATTTCGATTGACTGACCGAATCGACGAAATTGTCGCAGTCGATCAGGTACTGGACGCTGCGGTCGGCGAGGTTGAGACGGATCGTCGCGACGGTTCCCTCGGTAGTAATGTAATTGTAGGTTCCGTTCGTGTCGTTGGCGTCGTACGACCACCCTTTGCCCGATACGTTGACCAGTTCGGAGAGGGTGAATTCGCTGTCGTTTTCAAGCCCTACGCGGTTAACCGCGGCATTGATGGCGCTGGTCGCCGTATCGATAGTCGTTTTAATCACCCCTTTGACTTCCGCGTTTTGCTGAAGGTTCAGATACTGCGGGATAGCGACGGCCGCCAAAACCCCGATAATGACGATGACCATGATCAGTTCGATGAGGGTGAATGCACTGCGTTTCATGTTAGAAGAATCTCCGATCCATTTGATGATTACATTCCGTTTTTCAGAAATGCTTTAGAAAAACATTATCGTCCAAACTTCCTTAATGTTTAATGACCTCAAAGGGCTTTTCGCTATAATCACGTTACTCATTACCCCCTCAGCAAGGGAATGAGGAGTTCAATAACAAAGAGAGGTTTCGTTATGAAACACATACAGACGGGCAAATACCGCCCTTATCCCCAAGTCGATTTGCCGAACCGCGTTTGGCCAACCAAAACCATCACCCGCGCTCCCATCTGGTGCAGTGTCGATCTTCGCGACGGAAACCAGGCGCTCGTGACGCCGATGAATTTGGATCAGAAACTTGAACTCTTCACCCTATTGCTGAAACTGGGATTTAAAAACATCGAAGTGGGATTTCCTTCCGCGTCGAAGGTCGAATTCGACTTTTTGCGCACCCTCGTCGATCAGAAACTGATTCCCGATGACGTCACCATCCAGGTCCTCGTCCAGGCGCGCGAGCATCTGATCGATAAAACCTTCGAGGCGCTCGCAGGGGTCAAAAAAGCGATCGTCCACCTTTACAACTCGACGTCGGTCGCACAGCGCAAGATCGTGTTCGGCAAAGAGCAAGACGACATCATCGCACTCGCCCTTGAGGGGGTCGACATGGTCAAGGCACGGGCGCAAAAACACGACGGCGAGATCATGCTCGAATACTCCCCCGAGAGTTTTACGGGGACCGAGCTTGAATTCGCCGCGCGGATCTGCAACGCCGTGATCGAGCGGTGGGGAGTGAACGAAAACCGCAAGGTGATTATCAACCTCCCCGCGACGGTAGAGATGGCGACGCCGAACGTCTATGCCGACCAGGTGGAGTGGATGGGGCGCCATTTGATCCACCGCGAGCACGTGTTGATTTCGACCCACACGCACAACGACCGGGGGACCTCGGTCGCCGCCACTGAGCTCGCACTTCTCGCGGGTGCCGACCGGGTCGAGGGGACGTTGCTGGCCAACGGCGAGCGGACGGGGAACGTCGACATCATCACCCTCGCGCTCAACATGTACACGCAGGGGATCGATCCGGAGCTTGATTTTAGCGATCTCGATACCGTCGTCCGCACCGTCGAGCGGTGTACCGACATCGAAACCCATGTCCGTCACCCCTATGTCGGGGAACTCGTCTACACGGCGTTTTCGGGATCGCACCAGGATGCGATCAACAAGGGTCTTGCGTATCAGCGGACCAAGCATGACGCGTTCTGGGAAGTGCCCTACCTTCCGATCGATCCCCAGGATGTGGGGCGCAACTACGAGGGGATCATCCGGATCAATTCCCAGTCGGGTAAAGGGGGCGTAGCCTATGTCCTGGAGGACAAGTTCGGCTATTCGCTCCCCAAAAAGATGCACCCCGAGATCGGCCGGATCGTCCAGCACGTCACCGATGAAGCGGGGCGGGAACTTTCGTCTGAGGAGATTTTCGGGATTTTCGAAAAAACCTATTTCGGCGAACCGCACGACATCGAATTCCTCGATTATTCGGTTATCAGCGAGAGCGCGAAAGACAAGCTGGTTAAATGCGTCCTCGAGTACAGCCACAACGGCAAAACGATCCGGAGCGAAGGGCAGGGGAACGGCCCGATCGATGCGTGCAAAAACGCGCTGATGGTTGAATATTCCCACCCGTTCAAAATCCTCTCCTACTCTGAGCATTCGCACGGGGAACTCTCCAGCGCCGAGGCGATCGCCTACATCGAGATCCAGACGGAGAAACTCGAGAGTTTCTTCGGCGTGGGGCGCGACAGCGACATCACCGTTGCCTCCATTAAAGCGATGTTCAGCGCTCTCAACCGGGCGTTTTCATAAGGATTTTCCGCTTGCGCGGGAAATCCTCTCCTAATTCTTCTTTTACGACTTCTTCGCTATAATCGCGCAATTTTTACTATTGCGAGTAACCCAATGTTAGACGTCCGCGAAGCCTTTTTGGCCTTTTTCGAATCCAAACAACACGAGCGCACCGCGAGTTCGCCGCTGGTCCCCGATGATGCGACCCTGCTCTTTACCAACGCGGGGATGGTTCCGTTCAAATCGGTCTTCACCGGGGATATCCCCATCCCGGCCAACCCGCGTGCCACGAGCGCCCAGACCTGCGTCCGCGCCGGCGGGAAGCACAACGACCTCGAAAACGTCGGTCATACCGCGCGCCACCATACCTTCTTCGAGATGCTCGGAAACTTCAGTTTCGGCGACTATTTTAAGGAAGAGGCGATCGCCTACGCGTGGGAATTCGTTACCGAAGTGATGAAACTGCCGAAGGAAAAACTCTGGGTCACCGTCCACGAAAGCGACGACGAGGCCGAAGAGATCTGGAAAAAACACATTGCCGCCGATCGGATCATGCGTCTGGGAGACAAGGACAACTTCTGGCAGATGGGTGATACCGGCCCCTGCGGTCCGTGTTCGGAGATCTTCATCGACCAGGGTGCCGAGCACTTCAACGGCCCTGAAGATTATATGGGGGGAGACGGCGACCGGTTCTTGGAGATCTGGAACCTCGTTTTCATGCAGTACGAGCGTAACGCGAAGGGCGAGCTCAAGCCGCTTCCCAAACCTTCCATCGATACGGGGATGGGACTGGAACGTGCGACTGCGGTACTCGAAGGGGTCACCAGCAACTACGACAGCTCCCTTTTCATGCCGATCATCCGGAAGGTCGAAGCCCTCATCGGCAAGCCTTACGTCTACGCGACCGGCGCATCGTACCGCGTCATCGCCGACCATATCCGTACCGTCACGTTCCTCCTGGCGCAGGGGACGAATTTCAGCAACGAGGGGCGCGGTTACGTCCTGCGCCGGATTTTGCGCCGCGCGGTGCGCCATGGTTATCTGCTCGGGTTTACCAAACCGTTCATGTTCG
Source organism: Sulfuricurvum sp. IAE1 (assembly GCF_004347735.1). Lineage (NCBI taxonomy): Bacteria > Pseudomonadati > Campylobacterota > Epsilonproteobacteria > Campylobacterales > Sulfurimonadaceae > Sulfuricurvum > Sulfuricurvum sp. IAE1. Next base: position 220,221 of record NZ_SLTI01000063.1, read on the forward strand.
AAGTCGCCGATACGGTGGCCGAAGTGATGGGGAAACAATACCCCTACATCGTCGAGAAACTCGCTATCGTCAAAGAGCAGATCATGCTCGAAGAGGAGCGTTTTTTCAAGACGATCGCCTCGGGGATCGAACTGTTCAACGAAGAGCTTAAAAACACGAAAGAGGTCTTCAGCGGCGAAGTGGCGTTCAAGCTTTACGACACGTTCGGCTTCCCACTTGATCTGACCGAGGACATGCTGCGCGAGAAAAACATGAGCCTCGATACCGAGACGTTCGAGCGGCTCATGAGTGAGCAGCGCGAGCGTGCCAAAGCAGCCTGGAAAGGCTCGGGAGATGCCCACGTCGAGGGGGATTTCAAAACCCTTCTGGAGACTTTCGGGGTGAACGCTTTTATCGGGTATGGCTACACCAAAGCGCCGGTCAAAGTGCAGGCGCTGCTGGGTGAAAACTTCGAGCGCGTCGACCAGCTAAGCGCCCACCAAAAAGGGTGGGTACTGCTTGAACAGACCCCGTTCTACGCCGAAAGCGGCGGACAGTGCGGCGACAGCGGAACCCTAGGCGATAAAGCCCTCGTTCTTGATACCAAAAAATTCCACGGTCTGAACCTCTCGCATATCGAGACGAAAGCAACCCTCAGCGTCGGTGAAACGGTGGAAGCGACCGTCGATCCTGAGCGCAACGAGATCGCCAAGCACCACTCGGCAACCCACCTGCTGCACGCGGCGCTGTATGAAATCCTGGGCGAACACATCAGCCAGGCAGGTTCACTCGTCGAGCACAACCGGCTGCGCTTCGACTTTTCCCACCCCAAAGCGATGAGCGCCGAAGAGATTTCCCTCGTCGAAGAGCGGGTGAACCAGCACATTTTCCATGCGCTGGAGGGGATTACCCGCGAAATGAGCATCGACGAGGCGAAAAAAAGCGGTGCGAAAGCACAGTTCGGCGAAAAATACGGCGATACGGTCCGCGTCGTCAATTTCGGCTCGGCATCGGTCGAATTCTGCGGCGGGACCCACGTTGAGAACACCGCCTCCATCGGGACGTTTGTCATCGTCAAAGAGAGCGGCGTAAGTGCCGGGGTACGCCGTATCGAAGCGGTGTGCGGCAACGCTGCCTACAACCTCTTCAAAACGCAGCGCCATCTTCTCGAAGAGGTTGAAGCTTCGGTGAAAAACCGCGACGTCATTGCGGGGATCGAGCGTCTCAAAGAGCAGGTGAAAACCCTCAAAGCCGAGATGAGTGCTCTGGCATCGGCTTCCAAAGAAGAACTCGCCGTGACGATGATGGGCAACACCGCCGTCGTCGTCGCCGAACTGGGTGCGGGGGACATCAAGGAACGGATCGACGAGCTCAAAAACGCCCACGATTCGGTTGCGGTGATGCTCTTCCAGGTCAAGGACGACAAGGTGATGCTGGCGGCGGGGGCGAAAAACACCCCTCTCAAAGCGGGTGACTGGATCAAGGCAATCGCGCCGATCCTCGGCGGGGGCGGCGGCGGACGTCCCGATTTCGCCCAGGCTGGGGGAAAAGACGCTTCCAAACTCCTTGAGGCCAAAGACGCCGCGCTGGCCTACGTGACGAAGGAACTTTCATGAAAGAATTTATCGTCGAAACGTTTGCGCATCACCGGACGCTGATCGTCTTTTTGCACGTTCTCAGCGCCGTCGTCTGGGTCGGGGGAATGATCGCGATCCGCTTTGCGACCCATCAGTCGCTTGCAATGATTTCCGATCCGAAACTTCGTCTTGAACGTGCCGCCCATACGCTGAAACGTCTTTTTTCCATCGTGTGGCCGTTTGTGGTCATTTTGCTGGTAACCGCGATATTCATGGCGGTCGGTCTGGGCTTTCGCTCCGCCGCTCTGGATGGATCGGGCAACGTCATCGACGAGTATGCGATGAGCCTCTACAACACCGTCCACATCAAAGAGGCGATCTGGCTGGTGATGGCACTTAACCTGGGTGCCATGATGCACCGCCGCGCCAAAGCCGAGAAAGCGTTGAAAGCGGGCAATATTGAAGAAGCCAAAGCTATGCTCGCTCTGATCGCCAAGTATATGGTTCCGGTCAATATCGCGCTTGGCCTTGCGGCGATTTATCTCGGCGTCTTTTTGCGGGGCGCCTACGCCTGACATGCTGCGGCTGGGCTCTTCTTCTATTACCCGTGCCGAGCTTTTGAGTGCGGCGGGTATCCCTTTCCTCCAAGAATCGGTCGATTTTGACGAAGACTCGATAATCGCGACCTCTCCTAAAAACTTTGTGTATCAGGCGACCCTTGGTAAATACCGCGTCAATCTGGAAGCTTTCGGCTGCGCCGATTATCCGCTTCTGGTGGCCGATACCGTCGTAACGGCACAGGGAAAAATCCTCCGCAAGGCCAAAGACGAAACGGACGCCCGGGAGATACTCGCTGCCCAAAGCGGTTCGGAAACCGATATTATTACCTGTATGATCTACAAAACGCCCCGCCTTGAACTGATCGACATGTCGGTGACCCGCTATTTTTTCGGTCCGTTCGATCCTGCGGACGTGGAACGCTATCTCCGAAGCGGTGAATGGCGCGGGAAAGCGGGGGCGTGCATGGTGGAAGGGTTTTGCAAACCCTATATCCGGGAAGTACGGGGATTCGAGAGCACCGCGATGGGGCTTTCGGTCGAAATCCTCAAACGATTCATGGAGGAGGGGTGATATGACGTTACGTGCGTTGATCCTTGCGGCGGTGCTGATGGGGGGGTGTGCGACCACCCCGGTGACGAACCGGACGCAGTTCATGATGATCTCCACCGACCAGGAGATGAGCCTTGGGGCGAGCGAAGCGCAAAAAGTGCTGAAAACCTCCAAGCTCAGTACCGACAAGGCGCTCCAGGCGAGGGTAAAGCGGATCGGGGAACGGATCGCCGCGGTGAGCGGGCGCAGCGATTTCGCGTGGGAGTTTAACGTCATCGAGGACGCTACACCCAATGCGTTTTGTCTTCCGGGCGGAAAAGTTTTTTTCTATACGGGCATTTTGAAAATTGCCGAAAACGACGACCAGATCGCCACGGTGATGGGACACGAGATCGCCCATGCCCTCGCTCGGCACGGTGCCGAACGCCTCTCGATGCAGACGGCGAGCAACATCGGCGCGCAGGTACTGGCGACTGCTCTGAACATCCCCGCACAGTATCAGAACCTCTACTCGCAGGCGTACGGGATCACCTCGCAGGTGGGGCTGATCCTCCCCTACAGCCGTAAATTCGAACACGAAGCCGACCAGATCGGGATCTACCTGATGTGGAAAGCGGGTTACAATCCCGTTCAGGCACTGCGGTTCTGGGAAAACATGGCGCGCCTCTCCCGGTCGGCGCAGAAACCGCCGGCATTTCTTTCGACCCACCCCGCCGATGTAGAGCGGATCGCCGAAATCCGCGAATACATCGCGCAGCTGCCGATCCGCCAATGAATCTTCCCTACGCCGGCGAGCTAAAAGCCCTCAAACGTTCCGGACGCTACCGGGAACGACGCCTTACGGATGAGACGCTTCTCGATGCCGCGTCCAACGATTACCTGGGACTCTCCCACCGCGAGGAGCTTCATCGCGCCGCCTGCGAGACCCTTTCGCGCAGCCCGTACCATGCGCCCAAAGCCTCGATGCTGGTGGGAGGCTACCACCCTATCCACGCCGCGTTCGAGAGCGCCTTGTGCGAAGCCAACGGCTTTGAATCGGGGATCGTGATGGGGAGCGGGTTCAATGCGAACATCGGTCTCATCGAATCGCTGGTACGCAAGGGCGACGTGCTGCTTATCGACGAGGATTACCATGCGAGCGGGATCCTTGCCTCGCGGTTGTGTGAAGGGGAGGTGCTCTTTTTCCCCCATAATGACGCGGTGTATCTTGCCCAAGCGCTGGAACGGTTTGCGGGGCGGCGGATCGTCGTTGCGGTCGAGGGGATCTATTCGATGGGGGGAGACTGCGTCACGCGCGAGGTCCTTGAGCTTGCGATACGCCACGAAACGGTATTGCTGATCGACGAAGCCCACAGCAGCGGCGTCATCGGGCCCAATCTCATGGGGATTCTCGATCATTACGCCATCACGCCGACTCCGCTCATGGTCAAAATGGGGACGCTGGGAAAAGCGTACGGAAGTTTCGGGGCATACGCGCTGTGCTCGGAACACCTGTGCGAATACCTGATCAACCGGGCGAAAAACGTCATCTATGCGACCGCCCCCTCGCTTTACGATACGGCGCTGGCCCATCATGCGCTGGATCATATCCGCGCCAACGCCGCCTCATTGCGGGCCGACATCGAATCACGCCGCCAGATCGTGGCGGAGATCCTTGGGATCGACGTCCCGGGGCTGATCGTTCCGATTCCGATCGGGGATAACCGCGAAGTGATGCGGCTGCAAGAAGAGATCAAAAACGAGCTGGGGGTTCATGTCGGCGCAATCCGTCAGCCGACGGTTAAAAAAGCGATTATAAGGCTCATTGCGCGGCTTGAAATCGACGAAGCCGTTTTGCGGCGGGTATGTGAGCGATTTGTCCCGATATTGGATAAAATATCGCGATGAATACCGTCTTGATCGATCGGCTGAAAATCACCCACGGCAAGAGCGTACTCGTCGATATTTCGCTGAATATCGGGAATTCTCTGGCGTTGGTGGGAGAGAGCGGCAGCGGCAAGTCGCTGACTCTCAAAGCGCTGCTCGACCTGCTGGACCCCGGGCTGGAAGCGCAGTTGCAAATGCGGTGCGCGTTTGAATGGGCGCGGGGAAAAAGCGTTGCGCTTGTCCCCCAGAACCCTTTTACGGCCCTCTCTCCGCTGACACGGATCAAAGATCAGATGTTCGTTCCGCGCGAGCGGAGCGAAGAACTTTTCGGGCTTCTGGGGCTGGAGAAAGGGTTGCTCGAACGCTATCCTCCCGAACTGTCGGGTGGGCAGCTCCAGCGCGTCGTCGTCGCGATCGCCCTCTCGAGCATGCCCAGGGTGTTGCTGCTCGATGAACCCACGACGGCACTTGATCCCGTTTCCAAGGAAACGATGATCTCCCTGCTCAAGCGTCTGCAAGGGGTGATGGGGTTTTCGCTCCTGTTTGTGACCCACGACATGGGGGTGGCCGCATCGCTGTGCGAGGAGATATGCGTGATCCGGGGCGGCCGGGTCGTGGAAACGGGCAACACCGCAGAGGTGATCGCCGCTCCCAAAGAAGAATACACCAAAGCGTTAATCGACGCCGAGTTTAAAAACAGAGGATTTAGAATTTGATGAACCTATACGAGCCCGAACAGCTGTCCCTCAAAGCCCGGATGAAGAAATATTTGTTGGTTTTGGCCGGGATTATGATCCTGGTCCCCGTCGGCTTTCTGGGCTACCTGATCTATACGTTCGAATACGAAACGCAGCGCCTTATCAATTACCAGCCGCGCCTTACCACCGAGGTATACGACCGCCACGGGAACAAAATCGCCAACCTGTTCAGCGACCAGCACCGTTATTACGTGTCGTACGAGAACATTCCCCCCCGTCTTATCGAAGCGCTGCTGGCGATCGAGGATACGATGTTTTTCGAACATTACGGCGTCAACCCCGATGCGATCATGCGGGCGATCATCAAAGACGTCACCGCCGGTAAACTCAAAGAAGGGGCGAGTACGATCACCCAGCAGCTCGTGAAAAACACCCTTTTGACACGGGAGAAAAAGTTTTCCCGTAAATTCAAAGAGGTGCTTTATTCGATCCGGATCGAGCAGCAGCTGACCAAAGAGCAGATTCTGGAACGCTATTTCAACGAAATCTATCTCGGTCACGGCTATTACGGGATCAAAACGGCGGCTGACGGCTATTTCCGCAAACCGCTCAAAGAGCTGACCCTCAAAGAATCGGCCATGCTCGTCGGGCTTCCCAAAGCACCGAATTTCTATTCGCCGACCCGCAACTACGAACTGTGTCTGGGACGTGCCAACCGCGTCATCGCCCGGATGCTCGAACTGGGGTGGATCGATCAGGCGACGTACGAAAAAGCGACGCAGGAGAGACCGAAAGTCTACAACGACACCCTGAGCAAAAACTCCGGACCCTATATCATCGACGAGGTAATGCGCCAGCTGGGCGACGCGTTCCCCGACATTCGAAGCGGCGGGTACAAGGTCTATACGACGATCGACATGCGTCTTCAGGAAGCGGGCTACAAAGCGCTCCAGTCGGGGCGCGACGAAATCCTTAAACGGGCACAGGAAGCGGGCGATTTGGATGAAAACATGCAAACGCAGCTCAACGGCGCCCTTATCAGCCTCGATCCCTATACGGGGGAGATATTGGCGATGGTCGGTGGGTATGATTATTCGCTCAGTCCCTTCAACCGGGTCACCCAGGCCAAACGCCAGCCCGGTTCGGCGTTCAAGCCTTTTATCTACCAGGTTGCGCTGGATAGCGGGATGTCTCCCGCGTCGCTCGTTCCCGACATCGCCCGCACCTACACCTATGCGGGGGCCGACGGTGAAGAGAAGACGTGGCAGCCCAAAAACTACAAAAACGAGTACAAGGGGATGGTGACGATCCGCGACGCACTCACCCATTCGCGCAACCTGGCGACGATCAACATGGTGAGCGACATGGGATTTGGCAAAGTGGTCGAAGGGTTGCGCCGATACGGCATCACCGAAAACCTTCCCCCCGATCTCTCGCTGGCGCTGGGGACGATGATGGTCTCTCCGCTCGATCTGGCCAAATATTACACGATGTTCGCCAGCGGCGGCGGTCTGACGAACCCGATACTGGTGCGTGAAGTCGTTACTCCATCGGGCGAGCGGGTCCGTTACGAAAACAAACGCCGTCAGGTCAACACCCCGCAGCAGATTTACCTGATGACCTCGATCCTCAAAGACGTCGTCAACCGGGGCACGGGGACGTTTGCACGCGTTCCGGGGATCGAAATCGCCGGTAAGACGGGGACGACGAACAAAAACGTCGACGCCTGGTTTGCCGGCTACTCTCCGAGCGTCGAAACGGTCGTATGGTTCGGGCACGACAACAATACCCCGATGCGCCGCAGCGAAACGGGAGGGCGTGCCGCGGGACAGGCGTTCCGGTACTTTTATGAGGACATGCTTCGCATCTATCCGAATACGAAACGCTATTTCGACCGCCCGGCCGGAGTGTACGATATCTCCACCGATGCCGAGAGCAACGCCAGCGAAGCGTTCACCGATACCTCAAAAGCGCCTGACGGCACCGAGGGCGCGACTCCGGCGACGAACGAACAGCTCGTTTTCTAAGGCTTCGGCCTTATCGTTTTTTGGTTGCGGCCGAAAAATAAAGCCAGAGGCTTCCCCCGACAACCAAAAGCATAATGGGCGCGAGGTAGGGTTTGTCGGCGACGAGCTCATACCCTTCGATCAGCGCCGCCCCTCCGAGATAACTTCCCCCACCGACGACGAGTGTCCAGATCAACGCCCCCAGTGCATTGTAGCCGCTGAATTTCCAAAAATCGTATTTCGTCAGTCCTACCGCCAGAGGAACCAGCGTTTTGAGGCCGTAGATGAATTTCTTGATGACGATGATCCATGCACCGTGTCTTTTGATCAGCAGATGCGAAAAGGCCAGTTTCCGGCGATGCTTTTTGAAATATTCCATCATCTCCGATTTGTGGTAGCGGGACATGTAAAACAATAACGCGTCGCCGATGAAGTTTGCCGTAAAAGCGACGGCCATCGAGAGGCCAAGGTCCATTTTGCCCATGTAGCTGAGGACTCCCGCACCAAGCAAAGCGACGAAACCGCCGCCCAGTGAGTAGAGGAATACGACCACGTAGCCGTAGGTCGAGAGGTTGGTGAGCATATCATCCATGAATCATAATTTCCTTATTTTGGCGATTTCGTCGCGCAGCCTTGCGGCTTCTTCGAATTCGAGTTTTTTCGCTGCCTCTTTCATTTTGGCGGTCAGCTCGTCGACGAGCTTTTTACGCTCGGCGGCCGGAAGCGTTTTGGCTTTTTTGGAACGGTTGTAGAGCTCGGCGGGGTCTTCAAGCTTGAGGTTCTCATCGAGACTCCGAGACGTCGAGCGGGGGATGATGCCGTGTTCGGTGTTGAACGCTTCTTGTTTGGCGCGCCGTTCGTTGGTCGTCGTTATCGCACGCTCCATCGATCCGGTGATTTTGTCGGCGTACATGATGACCCGTCCCCGCTCGTTGCGTGCGGCCCGCCCGATCGTCTGGATCAGCGAGGTTTCCGAGCGCAAAAATCCTTCTTTGTCGGCGTCGAGGATCGCGACCAGGCTCACTTCGGGGAGATCGAGTCCCTCACGCAGGAGGTTGATCCCCACCAGCACGTCGAAATCCCCGACCCGAAGGCCGCGGATGATCTGGTTGCGCTCGATGGCGTCGATTTCGGAATGCATGTACTGTACTTTGATCCCCAGGTCGGCGAGGTACTTGGTGAGCGCTTCGGCCATCTTTTTGGTGAGTACGGTCACGAGGACGCGATCCCCAAGTGCGACCGTCTTTTTGATCTCATCGTGCAGATCCTCGACCTGGTTTGCGATCGGTTTGATCGTAATCAGCGGATCGAGCAGCCCCGTTGGGCGGATAATCTGGTGCGCCAGCGTCGTGCTTAGGTTCAGTTCCTGTTGTGCGGGGGTGGCGGAGACGAACATATAGTGGGGCGCTTTCTCGATAAACTCGTCGATCATCAGCGGCCGGTTGTCCAGCGCGCTGGGGAGGCGGAAGCCGTAGTCAACAAGTACCTCCTTTCGGCTGCGGTCTCCGGCGTACATTCCCCGAAACTGCGGCAGCGAAACGTGCGATTCGTCGACGATGATGAGGTATTTGTCGTGGTGGAGGGCGAAGTAATCAAGCAGCGTATATGGGGCTTCTCCGGGAGCTTTCCCCGTCAGGTGGCGCGAATAGTTTTCGATCCCTTTGCACATTCCGGTCGCCTGAAGCATCTCGAGGTCGAATTCGCACCGCTGCTGTAGTCGCTGCGCCTCGACGATTTTTCCCTGATCGCGCAGCTCTTTGAGCCGTTCTCCCAGCTCCTCCTCGATCGCCTTGATCGCCCGGGAGAGTTTCTCCTGCCCTACGGCAAACTGGCTGGTGGCGTAGATCGTGATCGTCTCGATGTTCTGGATGACGCTGTTGTTCAGCGGTTCGAAGAGGGCGAGCCGCTCCACCTCGTCGCCGAAAAACTCGATCCGCAGGGCCTGATCCTGCCAGTAGGGGGGATAGATGTCGACCACTTCGCCGTTGACGCGGAAATGCCCCCCGTCGAAAACGCTGTCGTTGCGGGCATACCCCATTTCGACGAGGCGCAGCAGCAGCTTTTTCTGGTTCATCTCATCGCCCAGCGCGATCACCTGCACCATCTTTTCGTACTCTTCGGGGTCCCCCAGACCGTAGTTGGCCGATACCGAGGCGACGACGATGACGTCGTCGTAGCTTAGCAGGTTTGCGGTGGCCGAGAGGCGCAGCCGCTCGAGCTCGTCGTTGATCGAGCTGTCTTTTTCGATGAAAAGATCCTGGCGGGGAATGTAGGCTTCGGGCTGGTAATAGTCGTAATAGCTGATGAAATACTCGACGTGGTTTTCGGGAAAAAAGCTTTTGAACTCGCTGTAGAGCTGGGCGGCAAGGGTTTTGTTGTGGGTCATAATGATCGTGGGGAGCTGGACGCTCTCGATTACCTTGGCCATCGTGTAGGTTTTGCCCGAGCCTGTCACCCCCTCGAGGGCGACGTAGCGATCCCCTCGTTTGATGCCTCCGCTCAGTGCTTCGATGGCGACGGGCTGATCGCCTGCGGGTTGATAGGGGGTGTGGACTTTAAAAAGCGGCAAAAGAGACCCTCACAAATAGATGTGAAATTATAGCGGAAATGCGGTTTTCTGTTTGACTTTATGGCAGATGACTGCCTATACGCTGCCGAGAATGTTTTAATTTACTTTTGAGGATAGTGAGGTATTGGGGTGAAATTTTAGAGGAAATTAAATTGTTTTGGAACTATATTTACACTTTTCAATATCAATTGAAGAATGATGAATATAAGCATGTATACAACCATCGTTGTATGTATCTAACTTATTGGTAATGCGTTTTAAATCAGGATTTCGAAAATAGCCTTTGTATAAACTACCAACAGAAGATAAAGCAACTTTTATTTTAAGAAGATTCATGCTACTTCCTTTATGTGTTCCATGATGAGGAGTGATAAAAACATCGAATTGTTTGTTAGATAAAGATTGGCACACTCTATTGATTTGATTTGTTTCTAAATCACCTAAAAAAAGTATTTTGTTATTTTCCGATTTAAAAGCCAAACTAAGATCATTAGCTGCTGTACGTAAAGCATCGTTTGCTGTTTTTGCTAAAGGGGGTAGTTCAATTGTGCTTATTGGCTTATTGGTGAATGATTCTTCCTCTACTTTTGAATCAGTACTTTTCATATTGGCATTAGGATAGTCATCTTTGTCTTCATGTTCGGGAATGTTATTCTTGTATTTTTCAGTTATAGCTCTGGAATATTTTTCAGCTAATTCGTTTAATTCTGGATGTTCTTCTTTTGCTTTTTCAAAAGCTCCGATCGCTTTTTTTATTTTTGAAACAATTACTTTGTCTTCAGAATCTAAAGTCCTCCCATTCGTATTAGATTGTATTTTTATAACTCTTGGAGGCCATAATACTTCATACTGTGTGCCATTATGATTGAATATGTCTCCCTTAAACAAAGGAGCATATTGAAAAGTCGTTGTGCTGACTCGATGTAATTGTTCAATCAAGTCAGCAGCAGCGGAACCACTAGTAGTGCCGAGTGTAATGTAATGATTCATTGCTATTAGATATGAAAAAAAAGTGACTCCAATATCTTTACCAGCTGCATCAATGATAGTTGGTATTCCTGGGTAATAAACATGTTTCAAATCAAAAAACGGATGAGTTAAATAAAATAGGCCATTATAGTGGTCATCATGAAAGTGTGATAATACAAATGTTTCAATATGGTGAATAGGATAGCATCTACAACATCGATGGTAATGATAGTTTGAAATTTTATCTATATCGCCACCAAAATCAATCATCATTTTGTGATTGATGAAAAGATTAAGACCATTTCCAACATCATGCATACAAACATTCATCATTACGCCTTAGTTTTTATCAAAACAATTTTTATATTTTTTGACTTTCTTGAATAGTACGGAATAATTCAAAATATTCCATTCGAAGATTCTGAATATTGATTTCGGAATCAGATGGTAAATCAGAAAGACTTAGATTGATATTGGCATTTTGCATATTTTTTTGTAAATCATTGTGGAATCTTTGAATAGTACCATATGCTGGGTTATCGCTATTTACAGTTTTTAAAAGAACTTCTAAGTCTATTCCAGTTTTATAAGCTGATAAAAGCATTGGAGTCGTTTCGAGTTGAGCTTCCAATTGAGTTCTCATTCGTACATAGTCTTGAAATTTTTCAACTTTTGGTATTGTCATATCTCGAAGATGATCAAACATTAATTTATCAGTAAATCCACAAACTTTCGCTTTTGCTTCTAGTTGATCAATGGTTGAAAGAAAAGATCTTCCATCGTTATAAATGTCGGTGTCTATAATTTGATCTGAACCTTCAACGGCTATGAAACCTGCAAGAAAAGCTGTTTTCTTTTTTGCATTTTGAACATTTTCATCTTGATTAGTAGGTTTATTAATTTCGATTGATAGTAGTTTGTCAATTTTGAAAAAATTATTCTCAATAGGCATAAATGGAATTGATGTGATAGGTATAATGAATATCAATGACAGGAAATGTTTTTTTTGCATTACGTTATTAAAGAGACTGTTCAGAACTTCGTGTCAGCATCCGATAGTTGAATAAAATATTATCACATTTTATTCACTATTGAGAAGCCCCAAAGTTGTTAAACAAGTT
>NZ_SLTI01000064.1 GCF_004347735.1 Sulfuricurvum sp. IAE1
CCACCCGGCTTTGCACAAGCAAGCAAAAATGTAAGAAAATCGAGAGTCCCTCCATATGTATGACAGAACAACTACTTTCACAGACTAGAAAAATTCCTGGAGCCGACTGAAAAACTCTTCGTGTAAATTGTATATTATTGCAATTGTGTTCCAAGTTTTTCAGAATTAACCTAATCATTTATCCTACCTTTACTTGAAACACCACCTCTGATTCCGATATACTCAGGACTAGTGCGTTTCTCGTAGTCCTTGACTACGGTCACTATAAACCTTTTTAGGAGTTCGTATGGTATTCTTAGCGCAACTACCGAAAGAGCAGCTAATCGCCCAGCTCGAGAATGGGGTAATCCTCATGGTTCTGGGTATCGCTACGGTGTTTGTGTTTCTTACGTTGCTGGTTTTTCTTACCAAAGGCATGAGCGCCATTGCAAGAAAGATAGCACCTGCAAAGAAACCGACAGTCGTTGTGAGCAGTCCCTCTGCCGCCACCATTTCTGCAAGCCCTGCCAGTGAGGCGGACATTGCAGCCGCCATCGTGGCCGCATTCGCCAAGTCGAAAGAATAAGTAACACCCGGAGGACAATTCCAAATGAAAAAACAAGTCAAGTTCATGTGCACCGCGTTCC
>NZ_SLTI01000065.1 GCF_004347735.1 Sulfuricurvum sp. IAE1
AAATCGTGATTAGCCGGAAGCAACCGGATAACGGGGCCTGATGGAGCATTTGGCCCAGATCCTGCTGCTGCTGGCGGTGGCCATATCCGTGGTGGTCGCCTTCCAGCGCCTGCATGTGCCCACCAGTCTGGGCTACCTGCTGGTGGGGGTCATTTTGGGTCCCCATACCATGGGGCCTACCGTCTCGGTGCCCGAGTTCGCGACCTTGGCTGAATTCGGGGTGGTCTTTCTGCTTTTCACCATCGGGCTGAACTTCTCCCTGCCGACCATCAGGTCCATGAGGCATCAGATCCTGGGCCTGGGGACCGGGCAGGTCCTGCTCACCACCTGCCTGGTCGCTATCATCGCCTGGCTGGCCGGCCTGACGGCCATCGCCGCCTTCATCTTCGGTGCCGCCTTTGCCCAGTCATCGACCAGCATAATCGCCAGCCTGCTGGCCGAACAGGGCGAGGAGAACACCCGGCACGGCAGGTTGGGGCTGGCCATGTCCGTTTTTCAGGACGTCACCGCCGTGCCCTTCCTGGTGGCCATCCCGGCCCTGGGGGCGGCCGTGGCCGCCGGCAGCCTGGTCGGAACCCTGGGTTTGGCGCTGGCCAAGGCGGTGGTCGCCTTCGGCCTGGTGTTCTTTGCCGGGCGCTGGCTGCTGCGCCCCCTGTTTCAGCTGGTTACCCGGCATCGGTCGTTGGAGATATTCACCCTGGCGGTGCTGCTGGTCGTCCTGCTGGCGGCCTGGATAACCAACAGCCTGGGGCTGTCCCTGGCCTTCGGCAGTTTTCTGGCCGGCATGATGCTGGGGGAAACCGAGTTCCGCCACCAGGTGGAATCGAGCATCCGCCCCTTCCGCGATGTGCTGATGGGATTGTTCTTCATCGGCATCGGCATGCGTTTCGATCCGGCGGCCATCCTGCCGATCTGGCATTGGGCGGTCCTGGGCGCCCTGCTGATCCTGGCCAGCAAGACGTTGGTGGTGACCGCCATGGTGCGGATGATCGGCACCGAATCCCAGGTGGCCTGGCGCACCGGCCTGCTGTTGGGGGTGGGGGGGGAGTTTGGGCTGGCCCTGGCGGCCATCGCCCTTGACAACGGCATCCTCAGCCAGCGTCTGGGGCAGATAGCCATCGCTTCGGTGCTGCTTTCCATGGTGGGGGGCGCGGTGGCTATCCGCTTCAACCGGGGCCTCGCCGCCTGGATGGTCAGGGAACGTCCCCCGTCTTCGGCGCCGCCAGAACTGGCTGAGGATGCGGATCGGCAGGTGGTCATCGGCGGCTACGGCCGGGTGGGGCACACCATCGCGGTGCTGTTGGATTTCAACCAGGTGCCGTTCGTGGTGTTCGATACCGACCCCCGACGGGTGGCCCAGGGGATGGCCGACGGCTTCAAGGTGGCCTTCGGGGATATCTCCGACCCGGGCCTGTTGTCGGCCGTGCACGTGGAACGGGCCTCGCTGGTGGTGATCACGGTCGACCGGTCCCAGGCCGCCCTGGCTGCGGTCTCCCACCTGCGGGCCATGTGTCCCCAGGTGCCGGTGGTGGCCCGGGCCAAGGATCTGGAATCCAGCCGGATTTTGCTGAAGGCCGGGGCGGTCCATGCCTATCCCGAAACCATAGAGGCCAGCCTGCGGTTGGGGGCGGTGGCCATGCAGATTCTGAAGGTGCCAACCCAGGATATCGACCGGGTGCTCCAGGGGGTGCGGGATTGGGATTATCGCCCGGTGCTGGAGGAGGAGAAGCCGACGGAGCGGGGCTGAGGCCAAGGAGGCCTGCCGTCCCTCCCACCCCGAAAATGGGCGTCCGCCCTGGATAGTTGGTTTGACAGGCAATAGGGGCCAACTTGGTCATATATATAGTCTTTCGAGCAAGCCCCCTCCGGGAACAGGAGGGGGTTTGCCATTGGGCCGGAAGATGGGATGGCCTAGGGGAGAAAAGGCGTCAGCCTGGTTTAAGACAGAAATATATCCTATACAAAGCTATCTATTGATAGCAATCAGGAGTTTCCATGACGGTTGAAGAAACACAAATAACATGGGAAAACAGGATGTTGTGATAAGATATTGGTTGACAAGGCGGTAATATTGTCGTATATTTACCCTAAATAACTCACCCTACCAGCGAGGTGCCATGTACTCGATCGAGGTTACTGAACGTGAAAAAGAGCTGGGCTATACCTTGGCGATGGTGCCCAACCCCAAGCAGATGTTCTGCCCGGGCCAGAATGAGGTGATCGCGGTGCTGTACCGGCTGGACGAGGCCAATTATATCATCAAGACCATATATCCCATCGGGGGATACCGATATTGCCACCGGCAGAAGAGGGATGGGGAATGGGTTACGTTGTGCAACGAGCCTGCCGACCCCCAGGATGCCATTATTAAGGCCAGGGAGAGAATCGCCCCCAAAGGCTGATAGAGCCTCCGGCCGATTGGGAGATGATGGCGGCATTCAGGCCCTCAGGCTATTGCATTTTGCGCCATGGGGTGCAAGGAGGGTAACTGGTTTCAGCCTGCGGCCGGCCGGCTGGGTCAATTGATTGTCAAATGCGTTGCCGGATATAGGGTTAATGTTGGCAGTTATGGGCAGCCATCTGGCATGATTAATGCTTTGATATTTATTTGAGCGGGATCAGATGATGCTGGCGTGAAGCGGCTATCAAGGAGGTGTTGTGGCCAAGCTGGCCAAGAATATCAATGGAGCCACCGGCCATCCTTGCAAATGCGAGAATTGGCTGGAGCATTGGGAGAAATTCAGCGGGAGCAATGTCCTGTATTGCTCCCAGGCTGACTGCCCCAATTTCGCCGAGGCCGGGGCCCTGGTGCTGAAAAGCCTGTCCGGGGAGGAGGTTTGGTACATCGTCCCATTGTGCCGGGAACACAACGCCATGACCGGGAAAACCATCGAGGTGACCGATACCACCATCTTCGTGCCGGCCAGGGTTGAAGATACGTGCGGTCAGGAGGATTGAGCCCCGGTTGGCCGGGAGGGACCGGGGGCCAGGCTGAAACCATAGCCGGGAGGGATGCCATGCAGTCCATCTGCAAGGTCTGGTCGGATGCGGCCAAGAACCGGCTCTACCTGGTGTTCCAGGGGACCATCCCCGATGATATGGCCAAATCCGCCGCCGAACGGGTGGTCGAGGAGACCAGGCACCTGCGGCCCGGTTTCAGCGTGGTCAACGACCTCTCGCAGGCCCAGCCGGCCGGGCCCTGGGGAGCGGCGGAGATCAGAAGGGTCCAGGCCTTTCTGGGGTATATGGGGATCGAACGGATCATCAGGATCCTGCCGGAGGTCGACGGCGGGGTGGTAAGCCAGTTCGAAAAGACTGCCGGCAAGTATCCCACCGCCCTGACCGCCGGGTCCATCGAGGAGGCCGACGCCATCCTGGACCGGGTCCAGGGCCAATGAACCAGCAACATATTTTAAGGCTGACGGAATGCGCTATGCCGGCTTGACCGACGACCCGGCCCTGAAGAAACAGGAGCACGGCCACCCGGCCGATTGGACGGTGGTCAAGGGGTTTTCCCGGGAGGAAGACGCCCGGAAGTGGCTGAAATACATGCTGCTGCTAGGCTATCAGGGCAAGGCCGACTGCCCGGAGTGGAAATACGGCTACACCTATACCATAGACCTTGGGACCAGGCAATGAGGGGTGGCTGACGCGGCGCCAGGGGGAGAAACAGGCTCATCGGGTGAATAAACCGGGGGCCTTTTAATCTGCCTGCCCGTCATTCCCCCGAAAGAGGGAATCCACTGGGGCTGGGTTTCCCGTTTCTTGCGGGTATGACAAGGCTGGGCGGGCTTACCTGTCATTCCCTCGAAAGAGGGAATCCACTGGGCTGGGATGTCCGTTTCATTGCGGGCAGGGCAAGGCTGGCGGGCTTACCCGTCATTCCCTCGAAAGAGGGAATCCACTGGGGCTGGGATGTCCGTTTTATTACGGGTATGACAAGGCTGGGCGGGCTTGCTCGTCATTCCCTCGAAAGAGGGAATCCACTGGGGTTGGGTTTCCCGTTTCATTACGGGTAGGGCAAGGCTGGGCGAGCTTGCCCGTCATTCCCCCGAAAGAGGGAATCCACTGGGCTTAGTTGCCCGTTTCATTGCGGGTAGGGCAAGGCTGGCGGGCTTACCTGTCATTCCCTCGAAAGAGGGAATCCAAGATTATCTGTTTGTTCTTGCCGGCTGAGGCCTTTTTTATAGCGGAATCAACATTCGCTGTTGACAATTAATGAGGGAAGAATATAATTAATTATATAACAAGCGGACGGTAAGGGGGAGATGTAGAAAACCACCCCGGCCGAACCGGCAAAAGCACATACCAGATTACCGGTTCGAACTACAGGGCCAGGGTCGGGGGGAAGTATGTGAACACCGGGCCGGTGCCCAAGGGCACGGAGATGTACGGGGAAGGGAAGAGACGGGTGAGAAGGTATAGGTTTGGGTTGGGAGAATTTTAATTAACAAATGGTGCATAAATGAAAGAAAATAACAATGATATTACTCATGCTTTTGAACAAGCCTTAAATATGCAGGGTTATGGGTTTCAGCATAGAGTGATTTCAGAAATAAAGAAATTTTATGATGAAGGTAAATGTCAATGGTGGCCCTATGTTAATGAGTTTCCTGTCGATATACAAGGCGCTAGTACAAGAATTGATTCTATTCTGCGCTATGCACATAAAGATATTTACGCTATCATGGAAACTAAAAGAGTAAATCCTACACATTCAAATTGGTGCTTTTCGTATAAACCGGCATCAAATCACCATTTGTCAAATAAATTTTATGTTGAGGGATTAACACTTTTTAGCAATTGCTTAACAAGTATTATAAAAGATATTTGGGGTAGTGATAATATTTATACTATTGCGGTTGAGGCGAAATCAAAGGGTAATGGAGATAGTTGTGGAAAAGGCAGAGGGGTGATAGAGGAATCTGTAACGCAATTATGTAGAGGTTTAAACGGAATTATTGAGTATTTTAAGAAGACCCCAGGCTCAATAAGTACATACCCAATGTTTGTATTACCAATACTATGCACAACAGCAAATTTGTGGGTAACTGACGTAAAAATGGATGATGCAAACTTAAATGATGGAATGATTAAATTATCTAATCAACAAGTAAAAAAAGTAAATTGGTTACATTATCATTACCCCCAATCACCTGGTTTGAAACATTCAGTTAGGCCGAGATGTATACAACAAGATATGCGAAACAAAATATATGATGAGTATATTAGAGATATAATTATAATGAATCCAGAAGGGCTGCAAGATTTCTTTTGCGATAGAAATTGGCAAGATATATTTTAAATAAAACGGTATGATTATTACTAAATATGGAGGATAGTATGCCTAAGAGATGGTATGAAACAGAAAATACATATATATGGATATTTAATGTTGGCCGTGGTTTATGTATATTTATAAGAACGCCATTAAATCATGGAATTATGTATGATTTGGGATCGTCTGAAGATTTCACGGGTCTGTCAAGTATTTTGTGTAAATGGGATTTTTGTTAATTTACTGGAACCCGGTTTTCAAATATGATGGTGAACTGGTTCAGGGCCGAAGCCC